>NZ_JAFMZG010000006.1:0-224189 GCF_049132125.1 Pseudomonas sp. NFX5 | reverse complement strand
CCCACATTTTGCTCCCTGTACATTCGCGACTAATGCAGTGCGGCATTTACTTCGAAAGTAGCATTCGCACCCCCATCCCCCCATGCATTAATGCCTTTACCGGAATCTTCCGGCACAACAAGAGGACTCTCCCCATGTGGACCAAACCCGCCTTCACCGACCTGCGTATCGGCTTCGAAGTGACCATGTACTTCGCCAGCCGCTGATCCATCTCCGGCCAGCCTCGCGCTGGCCGGTGCCCTATGGGGAATGACCCTTTGGTCTGATTGCAAACGCCTGGGAATGGGTTAGTGTGGAGCGCATCTCCCAAAAATAATAACAACAGGCTTTCCAATGAGCCCCAATCTGAGCCTCCTGCGTAAATTCGTCTCGCCTGAAATCATCTTCGGTGCCGGCTGTCGGCACAACGTCGGTAACTACGCCAAGACCTTTGGTGCGCGCAAGGTCCTGGTGGTCAGCGACCCCGGTGTGATCGCCGCCGGATGGGTCGCCGATGTGGAAGCCAGCCTGCAGGCCATCGGCATCGACTACTGCCTGTACAGCGCCGTGTCGCCCAACCCGCGCGTCGAGGAAGTGATGCTCGGTGCCGAGGTGTACCGGGAAAACCATTGCGACGTGATCGTGGCCATCGGCGGCGGCAGCCCCATGGACTGCGGCAAGGCCATCGGCATTGTGGTCGCCCATGGGCGCTGCATCCTCGAGTTCGAAGGCGTGGACACCATCCGCGTGCCGAGCCCGCCGCTGATCCTGATCCCCACCACCGCCGGCACCTCGGCGGATGTCTCGCAGTTCGTGATCATTTCCAACCAGCAGGAACGCATGAAGTTCTCCATCGTCAGCAAGGCGGTGGTGCCGGATGTGTCGCTGATCGACCCGGAAACCACGGCGAGCATGGACCCGTTCCTGTCCGCCTGTACCGGCATCGACGCGCTGGTGCATGCGATCGAGGCATTCGTGTCCACCGGCCACGGCCCGCTGACCGACCCCCATGCGCTGGAGGCCATGCGCCTGATCAACGGCAACCTGGTGCAGATGATCGCCAACCCCGGCGATATTGCCCTGCGCGAGAAGATCATGCTCGGCAGCATGCAGGCAGGGTTGGCGTTCTCCAATGCGATCCTTGGCGCGGTGCATGCCATGTCCCACAGCCTCGGCGGGTTTCTCGACCTGCCCCATGGCTTGTGCAACGCGGTCCTGGTGGAACACGTGGTGGCGTTCAACTACAACTCGGCGCCGGAGCGCTTCAAGGTGATTGCCGAGACCTTTGGCATTGACTGCCGGGGGCTCAACCATCGGCAGATTCGCGGGCGGCTGGTGGAGCATCTGATTGCGCTGAAGCACGCCATCGGCTTCCATGAAACCCTCGGCCTGCATGGCGTGCGCGTGGCGGACATTCCGTTCCTGTCCCAGCATGCGATGCACGACCCGTGCATCCTCACCAACCCGCGCGAGTCCAGCCAGCGTGATGTCGAGGTGGTGTATGGCGAAGCGCTCTGACGACCAGCAACAGGCCCTCGCCGGTCTGTTGGGCCTGGGCAATCACTCGGCGCGCAAGAGCCACTACCCGGAACTCACCGCGCGTCTCGACGAACTGGAGGCCGAGCGCAACCGCTATATCCGTCTCAACGATGAATTGGAGCAGCGCGTGGCGGCGCGCACCGATGAACTGCTGGAAGCCAACCGCAACCTGCAACAGCAGATCGCCCAGCGCGAGCAAGTCGAGCAGGAGCTGCGCGATGCCCGCGATGCCGCCGAGGCCGCCAACCGCAGCAAGGACAAATACCTCGCCGCCGCCAGCCATGACCTGTTGCAGCCACTCAACGCCGCGCGACTGCTGATCTCCACCTTGCGCGAGCGCAACCTGCCCAGCGTCGAACAGGTGCTGGTGGAACGTACGCACCAGGCCCTGGAAGGCGCCGAGGATTTGCTCACCGACCTGCTGGATATTTCGCGGCTCGACCAGGCGGCGGTCAAGCCCGATGTGGCGCTGTATCGCCTGGATGAGCTGTTTGCGCCGCTGGTCTCGGAGTTCCAGTCGGTGGCGCTGGCGGCCGGGCTGAACCTGCGCGCGCGTACCGGACATTACGCGATTCGCACCGACCTGCGCCTGGTGACGCGGATCCTGCGCAACTTCCTCAGCAACGCCTGTCGCTACACCGACGAGGGCTGCATCCTGCTCGGCGCGCGCCGACGTGGCGATCGCCTGCGCCTGGAAGTGTGGGACACCGGGCGCGGCATCGCGGCCGACCGCCTCGACGCGATCTTCCTTGAATTCAACCAGCTCGACGTCGGCCGTGCCTCGGACCGCAAAGGCGTAGGGCTGGGCCTGGCGATTGTCGAGCGCATCGCCGAGATCCTCGGCTACCCGGTGGCAGTCCGTTCGTGGCCGGGGCGCGGCTCGATGTTCAGTATCGAGGTGCCTATCAGCGAAGAGATGCCCCTGGCGATCAGCCAGCTGCCGGTGCTACCGACCACGGGCAACCCGCTGCCGGGAAGGCGCCTGCTGGTGATCGACAACGAGGTGAGCATCCTCGACAGCATGCGTGCGCTGCTGGCGCAGTGGGGCTGCGAGGTAATTACCGCCACCGACCAGGCCGGGGCGTTGCTGGCGTTGCAGGGCAGGGCGCCGGAGCTGATCCTGGCCGACTACCACCTCGACCATGGCGTGGTGGGCTGCGCGGTGGTCAAGCACCTGCGCGAGCATTTCGCGCAGAACATCCCCGCCGTGATCATCACCGCCGACCGCACCGACCAGTGCCGCCGCGCGCTGCGCCGCCTGGACGCGCCGTTGCTGAACAAACCGCTCAAGCCCGGCAAGTTGCGGGCGGTGTTGAGCCAGTTATTGACCTCGGGTTGATACCCGTCAACACCTGTTGCGGCGCTTTGCCCCATGCTGCCTCCCTGATTCAGAGCCCGACGGAGCCCGCCATGAACGCCCCCGCAACAACCGCAGCCTCTTTCAAGTTGCCCCTGGGCCTGGTGATCGGCGTACTGGTGATGGTCGGCGTGCTGCTGTTGCCGCTGTCCGCCGACCTGCCGGTGGCCGGGCAGCGCATGCTGGCGATCCTCGCGTTTGCCGTGGTGGTGTGGATCACCGAGGCGGTGTCCTATGAAGCCAGCGCGATCATGATCACCTCGCTCATGGCGTTTTTGCTCGGCACCGCGCCGTCGCTGCAAGACCCCACGCACCTGATCGGCTCCAGCCCGGCCATCAGCATGGCGCTTACCGGCTTTTCCAACCCGGCACTGGCCCTGGTGGCGGGCGCGTTGTTCATTGCGGCGGCCATGACCCACACCGGCCTGGACCGGCGTATCGCCCTGGTGACCCTGACCCGCGTCGGCACCAGCACCCGCGGCATTCTGCTCGGGGCGATTGCGGTGACCATCCTGCTCAGCCTCGTCGTCCCCAGCGCCACGGCGCGCAGTGCCTGTGTGGTGCCGATCATGATGGGCGTGGTCGCCGCGTTTGGCGTGGACAAGCGCTCCAACATCGCCGCCGGCCTGATGATCGTGGTGGCCCAGGGCACCAGCATCTGGAACGTCGGCATCCAGACGGCCGCCGCGCAAAACCTGCTGACCGTGGGCTTTATGGACAAGATGCTCGGCCAGCGCGTGTCGTGGATCGACTGGCTGATCGCCGGTGCGCCGTGGGCGGTGATCATGTCGGCGGTGTTGCTGTTCCTGGTGATCAAGCTGCTGCCGCCGGAAACCGACAGCATCCCCGGTGGCAAGGAGGCCGTGGCCCAGTCCCTGGTGGACATCGGCCCGATGACCGGCCCGCAGAAACGTTTGCTGACGGTGTCGGTGCTGCTGCTGTTGGCATGGGCCACGGAAGGGCGCCTGCACCCGTTCGACACCACCTCGACCACCTACGCCGGGTTGGTGTTCCTGCTGCTGCCGGGCATCGGGGTGATGACTTGGAAAGATGTGCAATCGCGCATTCCGTGGGGCACGGTGATCGTGTTTGGCGTGGGCATCAGCCTCGGTACCGCATTGCTGACCACCCAGGCCGGGCAATGGCTGGGGTCCCAGGTGGTGGCGCACACCGGCCTGGATCAGGTCGGGCCGCTGGGGGTGTTTGCGATCCTGGGGGCGTTTCTGATTGTGATCCACCTGGGCTTTGCCAGCGCCACGGCACTGACTTCGGCGTTGTTGCCGATATTGATTGCGGTGCTGCAGACCTTGCCGGGGGAGTTCAACCGCTTGGGCATGACCATGCTGTTGGGGTTTGTGATGAGCTACGGGTTTATCCTGCCGATCAATGCGCCGCAGAACATGGTGTGCCTGGGGACCGGGACGTTTACGGCGCGGCAGTTTGCCAAGGTGGGGATCCTGGTGACGTTGTTCGGGTATGGGTTGATGTTGGTGTTTGCGGCGACTTATTGGAGCTGGCTCGGTTGGATCTGATTTGAAATGCGCTTGTGGATGCCCATGGGATCCACTGTGGATGTGGTGAGCGGGCTTGTCCCGCGCTGGGCTGCTCGGCAGCCCCAAAACCAGCCACTGCGCAATATCGGGTACACCCCATTCGTCCTTCATTGGGGGCGCTTCGCACCCCAACGCGGGAAAAGTCTGCATCGCCATCAGCTTGAGCGTTGGGTGGGCTTAGTCATAGGACCTTGATCACCACCTTGCCCTTGGCTCTGCCCCGTTCGACGTAGCTCAAGGCCTCAGCCGTTGCCTCGAGAGGGAAGGTTCGGTCGATCACCGGTGTGATGGTGCCGGACTCGACGAGCGCGGTGATTTTCTGCAACTGCGCACCGCTCGCGCGCATGAACACGAACCCATAGTCGACGCCCTGCCTGCGGGCTTTTCTGCGTATGCCGCTGCTTAACAGGCGCATGATCCAACCGAGTCCCCAGGACAGCTCTTGCTCGCGTGCGAACTCGGCGGTCGGTGGTCCCGAGATGGAGATGAGCTGCCCACCCGGCTTGAGAATGCGCAGGGATTTTTCCAGTTCGGCGGGGCCGAGGCTGTTCAGGACGACGTCGTAGTCACGCAACAGGTTTTCGACGTTCTGCTGCGTGTAGTCGATGACCACGTCCGCTCCCAACGCCTTGACCCACTCCACGTTGGCGGTGCTGGTCGTGGTGGCAACGAAAGCCCCCAGGTGTTTTGCAAGCTGGATGGCAATGCTGCCGACACCACCGGAGCCCGCCTGGATAAAGACTTTTTGCCCCTTCTTCACGCGGGCTGTTTCAACCAGCACCTGCCAGGCGGTCAGTGCCACCAGGGGCAGGGCGGCGGCTTGTTCCATGCTGGTGTTGTTGGGTTTCAGTGCGAGGGCACTCTCCTCAATCGCGATCAGCTCGGCAAAGCCACCGATGCGCGCGTCGGGCGGGCGCGCGTAGACCTCGTCACCGGGCTTGAAGGTGCGCACGCCTGACCCTACGCGAACGACGACGCCGGCCAGGTCGTTGCCCATGATCAGCGGGAATGTGTAGGGCAGGATCAGTTTGAATTCACCCTTGCTGATCTTCGAATCCAGCTGGTTGACGCTGCTGGCATGTACCTTGACCAGTACGTCGTGGATGCCCGGTTCCGGGTCCGGTACCTCGGCAAGGCGTCCTTGATGCTTGCCGTAACGGTCGATCAGGAAGGCTTTCATCGTTCGGTTCCCATGGCTATAGGTGACAATCACGCCTTGGCTTGATAGCGCTCGGCGACGACCGACTGGCGAATCTCTGACAGCAAACCCTGGCGGGCGGCTTGCAGGGCATCCCAGCGGGCGGCGTCTTGCAATGGCGGAATGGTCACCGGCTCGCGACGATCAAAACCGACCAGCGCAGCATCGACCAACTCGTCCACGCTCATGATTTCGCTCAGGGTATTGATGTCGATGCCTGCGCGATCCCAGATTTCCGTGCGGGTGGCGGCTGGAAGAACGGCTTGCACGTAGACGCCCTTGGGCGAGAGTTCGAGGCTCAGCCCCTGGGATAGAAACAGCACGAACGCCTTGGTTGCGCCGTAGACGCTCATGCCGAATTCCGGTGCCAGCCCCACCACCGAGCCAATGTTGATGATCGCGCCGTTACCGGCGTGTACCAGGCGTGGCGCGATGGCGCTGGCGAGTCGCACCAGGGCGGTGGTGTTGAGCGCGACCAGGTTGGTAACGCTGTCGATGGATTGCTCGATGAAGCTGCCGGAGAGGGCGGCGCCCGCATTGTTCACCAGGATGCCGATACTGGCGTCGTCACGCAGGCGTGCTTCGACGCGGACCAGGTCACCGGTTTGAGTCAGGTCGGCCTGGATCACGTCAATGGACACCGCGTGTTTCTCACGCAGCTGCGAGGCCAGTGCGTCCAGCCGGCCTTTATCGCGGGCTACCAGCACGAGATTGTGCCCACGTTGGGCAAAACGCTCGGCGTAGGTCGCGCCAATGCCTGTGGAGGCGCCAGTGATCAGTACGGTTTCGGGAGTGCTCATAAATGGATGCTCTTGAGTGTTCAGGATGATCAGGTACGGCGATCGGCGCCACACAGCCGCAGGGATAGGTGCGGGTGGTTTTATGATGTCGATCATAATCAAAGCTGTCAATGGTTTTGATTATGAACGACATCAGAGTATGATCAGGCCATTGTTCAGGAGTCGCAGGGGCGCGAAATGAAGATCACCAAGACGCAATCACTCGCCAACCGAGCTCATATTGTGGAGACGGCGTCAGAGCTGTTTCGTGAGCGTGGCTATGACGGTGTGGGTGTGGCAGAGCTTATGGCTACCGCGGGTTTTACCCAGGGAGGCTTCTACAAACACTTTGGTTCCAAGGCCGATCTGATGGCCGAAGCGGCCGAAAACAGCCTGGCCAAATCCCTGTCGAGTACCTGCGATCTCGACGTGCCGGGATTTGTCGACCTGTACGTGTCCAGGGATCACCGCGACGGCAGGGCAGCGGGGTGTACCCTGGCAGCCCTGTGCGGTGACGCCGCCCGCCAGCCCGGTGATCTGAAGGCGACCTTTGCCAGTGGCGTTGAAAATACGCTTGCAGCCCTTGGGGACAAGTACGCGCAGGCGGTGGATGTCACCAGGCAAGAGGCACGCGCGAAGATGATCGACCTGCTGGCCCATGCAATCGGTGCGGTCATGCTGTCGCGGGCGTGTCCGGATGACTCGCCGCTCGCGGATGAAATACTGGAAACCTGCCGCGCCGAGATCATCGCAGCATTGCCCTCGACTAACTAAAGAAAGCGCTGTAGGAGTGACTGAATAGGCGCTGAACGATGCACCCAAGATGGCAAGATGAACCCCGCTCAGGTTTACTACTCTGAGTAGTGGTTTTACCGACGTCCCCCGTCGGCTCATCTAGGTCATCGAATGGACAAATACACCCCCCGCCCCTGGGAACCCCACGAGCGCCCGAGCCTGCCGGGCTCGCCGTCGACGCCGTTGCATCCGACGCACAAGCGCTGGCTGTTTGCGATGGTCGGCGTGCTGGTGGCAATCACCGGTGGCCTGGGCAACGCGCTGGTCATCGCCAACCTGCAATACCTGCAAGGCGCCCTCGGTGCGACCACCGCGGAAATGGCCTGGCTGCCCGCCGCCTATGTGATGACCAACGTGTGCATGAACCTGCTGCTGGTGAAGTTCCGCCAGCAATTCGGCCTACGCGCGTTTACCGAGGTGTTCCTGGTGCTGTATGCGCTGGTGACCTTCGGCCACTTGTTCGTCAACGACCTCAACTCGGCCATCGCCGTACGGGCGGCCCATGGCATGGTGGGTGCGGCGCTGAGTTCGTTGGGCTTGTACTACATGATCCAGGCGTTCCCGGCCAAGTGGCGGTTGAAATCCCTGGTGCTGGGGCTGGGCACGGCGCAGTTGGCGTTGCCGCTGGCGCGACTGTTCTCCGAAGACCTGCTGCAGATCGCCGAATGGCGCGGGTTGTACCTGTTCGAACTGGGCCTGGCACTGATCTGCCTGGGTTGTGTATTCCTGCTCAAACTGCCCCCCGGCGACCGCTTCAAGACCTTTGAAAAACTCGACTTTGTCACCTTCGCCATTCTCGCCAGCGGTGTCGCTTTGCTCTGTGCGGTGCTGTCCCTGGGGCGTATCGACTGGTGGCTGGAAGCGCCGTGGATCGGCGTGGCCTCGGCCTGTTCCCTGGTGCTGATCATGGCCGGCCTGGCCATCGAGCATAACCGCGCCAACCCGATGCTGATGACCCGCTGGCTGGGCAGCGGCACCATGATCCGCCTGGCGTTGGCGGTGATCCTGATTCGCATGGTGCTGTCCGAGCAGTCCACCGGTGCGGTGGGGTTCATGCAGATGCTGAACATGAGCTACCAGCAGATGCATACGCTGTACGTAGTGATGCTGGCCGGCGCGATCAGCGGGCTGGCGGTCAGTGCGCTGACGATCAACCCGGCGCACCTGCTGATGCCGCTGGTGATTTCCCTGGCGCTGATGGCCACCGGCTCGGTGATGGACAGTTTCTCCAGCAACCTCACGCGTCCGCAGAACCTGTACATCAGCCAGTTCCTGCTAGGCTTCGGTGGCACCTTCTTCCTAGGGCCGACCATGGTGCTGGGGACCAAAAACGTGCTGGCCAACCCGCGTAACCTGGTGAGCTTTTCGGTGATGTTCGGGATCTGCCAGAACCTCGGCGGCCTGATCGGCGCGGCTTTGCTCGGGACCTTCCAGATCGTGCGCGAGAAGTATCATTCCAGCATGATCGTCGAGCATCTGACGCTGCTCGACCCGCGTGTGGCCGCGCGGGTGCAGAGCGGCGGCTCGGCCTATGGCGGTATCGTCGCCGACCCGGAACTGCGGAACCTCATGGGCATCCGCAGCCTGGCCACGGCGGCGACCCGCGAGGCCAATGTCATGGCCTACAACGATGTGTTCATGCTGATCGCGATTGTCGCGATCCTGACCATGATCTGGATCTTTATCCGCAGTCTGTGGCTGATGAGCACCACTAAAACAGCCACTCCCGTTCAACCCAGCGGCGCTACTTCATGACCGAACCGACCACCACGACCACCAACGCCATCGCCGCCACCCCGGAAGGCACCACGCCGCCCGGCGCCACGGTCACCGAGCCGCGCTCATTGCGCGTGCGCATTCTCTCGTCCCTGGGCTTTGCCGCGATTGCCATCGTCGGCGTGCTGATCGTGCTGTATGCCTGGCAATTGCCGCCGTTCAGCAGCGCGGTGGAAACCACCGAGAACGCCCTGGTGCGCGGCCAGGTGACCATCATCGGCCCGCAGCTCAGCGGCTATGTGTTCGAGGTGCCGGTGCAGGACTTCCAGTACGTCAAGGCCGGCGACCTGCTGGTGCGCCTGGATGACCGCATCTACAAGCAACGCCTCGACCAGGCCCTGGCGCAACTGGCGGTGCAGAAGGCCGCGCTGGCCAATGTGGTGCAGCAACGCAACAGTGCCGAAGCGACGATCAAGCTGCGCCAGGCCGCACTGGTGGACAGCCAGGCCCAGGCGCGCAAAAGCACTGCCGACTTGCGCCGCAACGAAGAGCTGATCAGCGACGGTTCGGTGTCCCGACGCGAGCTGGACGTGACCCGCGCCGCCAATGCCCAGACCATCGCGGCGGTGGCCCAGGCCCAGGCCAGCCTGGAAATTGCGCGGCAGGATTTGCAGACAGTGGTCGTCAATCGCGGCTCCCTGGAAGCGGCGGTGGCCAGTGCCGAGGCAGCGGTGGAGCTGGCGCGGATCGACCTGTCCAACACTCGCATTACGGCGCCCCGTGACGGGCAGCTGGGGCAGATTGGCGTGCGCCTGGGGGCCTACGTCAACTCCGGCGCGCAGTTGATGGCGCTGGTGCCGAAGCAGCTGTGGGTGATCGCCAACATGAAGGAAACCCAGATGGACAATGTGCAGGTCGGCCAGCCGGTGACCTTCACCGTGGATGCGCTCAACCACCGCAGGTTTCACGGCACGGTGCAGCATATCTCCCCAGCCACGGGCTCGGAGTTCAGCCTGTTGCAGGCGGACAACGCGACGGGCAACTTTGTGAAGATTGCCCAGCGCGTGCCGGTCAGGATTACGGTGGACCCGGATCAGGCTGAGAGCGAACGGTTGCGGCCGGGGTTGTCGGTTGTGGTGAGTATCGACACGGCTGGGCGGCTGAAAAACTCTCCACCCTGACATCACTCTCGGATTACGGGCACACCGAGCCTGGGCGAGGTGCCGAGTGGTGGGGCGAAGCGTTTTGCTTACTTTTGCGCTGTTCAAAAGTGAGTCGCTGTAAGAGCGAAACCCTAAGTGGCCGTTACCGCGGCAACGGATATGTACTCATTCCACGCCAACATCCTGGTCGGCTGTCAGGCCGCCATCGGGGGCAAGCCCCCTCCCACATGTTGAATGTATTTCAGGTTGAAATTGAGTTGGACCGATTGATTGTGTTCCAGCAGTTTCAGGCCCGGCCGTCCCGCCAGGTGATGAGCATTCACCGGATGGCTCACCGGCTCGATGCAAAAGAACCCCAGCCCCGGCGGGCAGTACAGCAGGAAGTAATCGGCGCCGCTGGCCTGGCATTCCAGTGTATAGCCCAGGTCCGGCTGTTCGATCCGGCAATAGCCATCCCACTGGCAGAAGCCATTGTCCACCAGGCCTTCGGGCAGAGGTTTCAATGCCTGGAAATCCCACTCGCCCGGCACCGGCGCCAACCCCGTCGGCAGCTTGGATGCGTCACTCATCCACACCTGTGCGGCCCTGGCCTGCAACCGGGTACCCGGCCGGCGCGGAAAGTAAGGATGCAAGCCCACGCCATGCCATGCGGCTGTTTCGGCCAGGTGCGTCACCCGTAGCTCGATACTCAGCATCCCATCGCTCAAGCGAATCCGCTGCTCGGCGCGATAGGCAAACGGCGTCTCGCACAGTACCTCCAGCACCACTTCATCCGCCGTGTGGCTGACCACCTGCCACGCCTGTTGCCAGGCCGAGCCATGGATCGGCAGCGGATCGGTGAGGCTGTTGGGCGTGAGCGCGAGCCAACCGTCGGGGTTGTCGAAACCGCCGTGGGCAATACGGTTGGACCAGGGCACCAATGGATAGCACCCCAGCTTGCCCGGCAAACCGGTATGGATCGCCTGCTCATCGTTATGGCGCAACAACGGCTGGCCGGTGGCGCGCACCGTCCAGTTGACCAGGCTGCCGCCCACGGCCGGATTCACGGTGAGGTGGGTCAGGTTATCTTCGAGTTCGATCATCACAGCACCACGCTCGGCAGCCACAACGACAGCGCCGGAATGTACGTCACCGCCATCAGCACCAGGAACAGCACGGCATAAAACGGCAGCAGCGCCTTCACGGTCTTCTCGATACTCACCTTGCCCACCGCCGCGCCCACGAACAGCACCGCGCCCACCGGCGGCGTAATCAAGCCAATGCCGAGGTTGACCAGCATGATCATGCCGAAGTGCACCGGGTCGACGCCGATACCGAGGATTACCGGCAGCAGGATGGGCGTGAGGATCAGGATCAGCGGCGCCATGTCCATCACTGTGCCGAGCAATAGCAGCATGGCGTTGATGCACATCAGGATCACGTAGCGGTTGTCCGACAGGGTCAGGAACAGCGTGGTGATCTTCGCCGGGATCTGCATCAGGGTCATGATGTAGCCGAAGCTGGCCGCGAAGGCGATCAGGATCATCACGATGGAAATGGTGCGCACCGTGCGGTGCATCAGTTTGGGCAGCTCGCTCCACTTGTAGTCGCGGTAGATGAACATGGTCACGAAGAATGCCCACAACACGGCAATCGCGGCGGACTCGGTGGCGGTGAAGATGCCCGAGAGGATGCCGCCGAGGATGATCACCATGGCCATCAGGCCCCAGAGCGCGTCGGCGCAGATTTTCAGCGCCTGCTTGAGCGGGATCACTTCGCCCTTGGGGTAGTTGCGTTTTTTCGCGAAGATCAGGCACAGCACCATCAGGCACGCGCTCATCAGCAAGCCGGGCACCACGCCGGCCATGAACAGCGAGGCGATGGACACCGTGCCGCCCGCCGCCAGGGAGTAGAGCACCGAGTTATGGCTGGGCGGGGTCAGCAGCGCCTGCACCGAACCGCTGACGGTGACGGCGGTGGCAAATTCCCGTGGGTAGCCACGGCGCTCCATTTCCGGGATCAGCACCGAGCCCACCGAGGCGGTGTCGGCCACCGACGAGCCGGAGATGGCGCCAAAGAACGTCGAAGCCATGATGTTCACCAGCGACAGGCCACCGCGCACAAACCCCACCAGCACCCCGGCAAACGCCACCAGCCGGCGCGACATGCCGCCCTCGGCCATGATCGCCCCCGCCAGCACGAAGAACGGTATCGCCATCAGCGAGAATTTGTTCACCCCGCCTGCCACCTGAATCATCAGGGCCTGGAACGGGATGTCGATCCACCATGCGCCAATCAGCGCCGACAAGCCCAGGGCGTAGGCCACCGGCATGCCGATCAGGATCAAGGCGATAAAGCTGCCCAGCAGAATCAATGCGTCCATATCAGGCAGCCCCTTCGCTTTCTTCCACCAGGTCGAAGCGCACCACGCGCCGGTTGCTCTGGTCTCCGAGCAGGAGTTTTTCCACCACGAAGATCAGGGTCAGCAGCCCGCCAATCGGGATCGGCATATAGGTGATGCCCACGCGCAGGGTCGGGATGGCGCTCATGAACTGGTTCCAGGTGGACAGGCACAGCTTGGTGCCCCAGATCGCCATGAACAGGCAGATGGTGCCCATCAACAGTTGCGACAGGATGCCGACGATGCGGCGCTGGGCGGGCGGCAGGCGGTCCGTGACCATGGCCACCGACATATGCGCGCCGGCGCGGTAGCTGGCGGCGGCACCGATAAAGGTGAACACCAGCATCAGCAGGATGGCGGTGGGCTCCGGCCAGCTGGAGCCGGTGCCGAGGACGTAGCGGGCGAAGATGCCCCAGGGAATGATCAGCGCGACGCCGAGAACCGAAAGGCCGGCGACCCAGATGCAGGTCATGTAGATGCGGTCGTTGATGCGCAGCAGTAGATTCTTCATGGCGTTCACCGTAACCGGGCGCGGCGGTGCAGACCGCGCCGGGCCTTTTGCGAGAGGCAGGAGAGGTTATTGAACGGCGTCGATGCGCGCGATGATGTCGGCGTAAGGCGCGCCGTACTTGGCGCGAACCGCTGCGGTGGCGTCATAGAAGGGCTTTTTGTCGACGGTGATGAACTCGACGCCGGCCTTTTTGAGTTTTTCCTCACTGCTGGCGGACTTGGCGTCCCACAGCGCGCGCTCATCGGCCTGGGCGGCCTTGGCGGCGTTTTTGACCATGACCTGTTGCGCCGGGGTGAGCTTGTTCCAGGTGATTTTCGACATCACGATGGGCTCGGGCAGGATCAGGTGCTCGGTGAGGGTGTAGTACTTGGCGTTCTGGAAGTGATTGTGTTCCAGCAGGGTCGGCGGGTTGTTCTCCGCGCCGTCGATCACCCCCGTCTGCAAGGCGCTGAAGATCTCGCCGGTGTCCATGGCAATCCCGTTGGCGCCCATCGCGTTGAAGGCGTCGATGAACAGCGGGTTGCCTTGCACGCGGATCTTCATGCCCTTGAGGTCTTCGATCCTGCGCACCGGCTTCTTGGTGTAGAGGTTGCGTGTGCCGCCGTCCATCCAGGCCAGGGCCACCAGGCCGAACTCGGAGTCGGTGATCTTGGCGAGGATTTCATCGCCGATCTCGCCATCGATGACCTTGCGCATATGCGCCTGGTCGCGGAACACGAACGGCAGGTTGAACACGTTCACGTCCGGCACCACCGGCCCGACGATGCCGAGGCTGACGCGGGTCATCTGCACGGCGCCGACCTGGGCCTGTTCGACCACTTCCTTCTCGGAGCCCAGCACGCCGCCGGGGAAGTACTTGAAGGTCAGTTCGCCGTTGCTTTCCTTGGTCAGGGCCTTGCCCATGTTTTCTTCGGCGACGACGGTGGGGTAGCCGGCGGGGTGGATGTCGGCGAATTTGATTTCCAGCGCATGGGCGGCGCTGCTGAGGGTAAAGACTGCGGCGGCGAGCAAGGTGCGTTTGAAGTCCATGGGAGGTCACTCCTGTGTTGTTATTGTTGTATTCAAGGCACAGCGATGCAGCTAGAGGATGAAGCGGGGCTCCGGCAATCCGGTGACACCGGGGTTGAGGGCGAACACGCCACCGGACACTGACTGGGCACTCTGGTCGTCACGGATCGAGGTGACAAACAGGGTGTCCAGGCGGCTGCCGCCGAAGGCGCACATGGTGGGTTTTTTCACCGGCACGCTCAGGGAACGGTCCAGGCGCCCATCGGGGGTGAAGCGGTGGATCAGGCCGGCGTCGTTGGCGCAGATCCAGTAGCAGCCATCGGCGTCCACGGCGGCGCCGTCGGGGCGGCCGAGGAAGTTGTGCATGTCGACGAACACGCGACGGTTGGACGGCGTGCCGGTGTCGATGTCGTAGTCGAAGGCCCAGATCTGCTGCACCAGCGGGTGCGAATCCGAGGCATACATCGTGCGGCCATCGGGGCTGAAGGCCAGGCCGTTGAGGGTGATAAAACCGTCCAGCTGGGCGTGGGGGGCTGAACCCGATGCATAGCGATAGAGGATACCTTCGGCCGCATTCGCGCCCATGTTCAGCACCATGCTGCCGGCCCAGAAACGGCCCTGGCGGTCGCAACGGCCGTCGTTCAGGCGCATGTCCGGGCGTGGATGCTCGACACTGGCCAACGGCGTGGTATCGAGGCTGGCGTCGTTGTGCGGTGTGAGTTGGAAGAAGCCGGTTTCCATCCCGGCGACCCAGTTGCCCGCCGTGGTGCGGGCAATGCAGGCGAGCATCTGCGGGGCTTTCCAGGCGGCAACGTGGCCGCTGGCGGCGCTCCATTTTTGCAGGCCGCCGTTGGGGATATCCACCCAGTACAGGGCGTTTTCTTCGGGCACCCACACCGGGCATTCGCCCACGGCATTGCGGGCGTCGACGATCAATTCAGCAGTCATGGCCACTCATTCCCTTGGGTTGGTGTGAACTCAGTCACCGAACGGCCCGGCGGCGCAGAACGCACCGCCCTGATAGACCTTGGCGGGGTCATCGGCGGCCACCGGTGGCTGGGCTTCGACCTGGGCACGGAAGACTTCGGAGCTGTCTTTCGGGGCGTAGCCCAGGTGTGCGGCGTAGCGGTTGTCCCACCAGGTGTCGAGGTTATCCGACATGCCGTAGACCACGGTGTGGCCGACGTTCGGCGTATACAGCGCGCGTTCCAGCAGTTGGGTCAGGTCGTCGAAGCTCAGCCAGGTGTGCATCATCCGGCGGTTCTGCGGTTCCGGGAACGAGGAGCCGATACGGATGCTCACGGTCTCGATGCCGTAGCGGTCGAAGTAGAAGCTCGCCATGTCTTCGCCGTAGGACTTGGACAGGCCGTAGTAGCTGTCGGGGCGGCGTGGGGAGTGGGCGTCGATGGTTTCGGTCTGCTTGTAAAAGCCGATCACATGGTTGGAACTGGCGAAGATCACACGTTTTACCCCATGGCGGCGCGCGGCTTCGTAGATATGGAAGGTGCCGCTGATATTGGCGCCGAGGATTTCTTCAAACGGACGCTCCACCGATACACCGCCGAAGTGCAGGATGGCGTCGACGCCTTCCACCAGGTGGTGCACCGCTTGTTTGTCGGCGAGGTCGCAGGGCTGGACTTCTTCCGAGGCATCCACCGGCGGGGCCATGCTGGCGATGTCCGACAGGCGCAGCACCTGGGTGTAGGGACGCAGGCGTTCGCGCAGGACTTTGCCGAGGCCGCCGGCGGCACCGGTGAGCAGCAGGCGGTTGAAGGGAGCGGGGGTAGTCGTGGTCATGGGGATTCCAAATTTTTGTTGTAGGTTGTCGTATGACTGTGCCGAAGTATTGTTAGGGATCCCCCAGGTTGTCAACGTTCTTCCAGACGAGTGAGATTCAAATGTGGGAGGGGGCTTGCCCTCGATGAGGGCGTGCCAGTGAATGCATCTGTTACTGACCCACCGCCATCGGCAGCAAGCCCCCTCCCACAGGGGATTTTCTGGGGCTGGGAGACTAGGTTCTACAGCAGGGAGATTGGATAGCTGATAAAGATCCGGTTTTCGTCGAACTCGTTGGTGCTGAAATCCCGACGCATGGTGGAATTCCGCCACTTAACGTTGAGGTTCTTCAACGCACCGCTCTGCACGGTGTAGGCCAGTTCCGATTCGCGCCCCCATTCCTTGCCATCGGTGATCGCCCCGGTATGTACGTTACTGCCGCTGATATAGCGGTTCATCAGGGTCAGTCCCGGCACGCCGAGTACCACGAAGTTGAAGTCATGCCGCACCTGCCAGGATTTTTCCTTGGCGTTGTCGTAGCTGGCGTTGTAGCTGTCGTTGGCCAGGGTGCCGCCACTGGTGCCGTTGACGCGCATCCACACGCTGTCGCCGGTGAGTTTTTGCAGGCCCACATAGAAGGTGTTGCCGCCGTATTTGGCCGAGAGCAGGGCGAACACGGTCTTGTTGTCGAGGTCGCCGGCCAGGGCGCTGCCGTCTTCCTTGCCGTTGAAGAAACCGAGGTTGGCCCCCAGGGTCCAGTCGCCCACGGGCTGGCTGTGGGTCAGGTTGAAGTACTGCTGCTGGTAGATATCGGCCAGCTCGGCGTACCACACGCCGACCTGGGTGCGCTTGTCGTTGAAGGTGTATTCGCCGCCGCCGAAGTTGAAGCGATCGGAGGTGAACGCGGCTTTGCCGTTCATGAACATGTCTTCCATGCTCGCGTCGTTGCGCGGGCTGTTGCCGCGAAACTGGCCGCCGTAGAGGGTCAGGCCGGCGATTTCGCTGGACGTCACCTGGCCGCCGCGAAAGGTCTGGGGCAGCGAGCGGCCATCGTCGGAGCGCAGGATCGGCAGCACCGGCATCCACTCGCCGACCTTCAATTCGGTCTTCGACAGCCTGGTTTTCAGCGCCACGCCCAGGCGCCCGAAGTTGTCGGCGGGGCGGCCGTCATCGTGGATCGGCAGCAACTGGGTACCGCCGGTGCCTTTGCCGCCATCGAGCTTCTGGGAATACAGCCCCAGCACATCGATGCCGAACCCCACGGTGCCCTGGGTGAAGCCGGACTTGGCGTCGAGAATAAAACTCTGCGTCCACTCTTCGGCCTTGCCCTGGGGGTTGCTCGGGTTGGTGAAGTTGCGGTTGAAGTAGGCGTTGCGCAGGTTGAGCGTGGCCTTGGCATCATCGACGAAACCGTCGGCATGGGCGAGGAGGGGCAGGGTAAACAGGCCGATAACACTGAGACGCGCGGACGAATTGCGGGCGAATGGACTCACAGTGACGCTCCCTTTCATTTGTTGTTTTTATTATTTGTTATACGTCGTCGTACAACATTAGGGCGGATATTTGCGGGGTTTTCGTGGGGTGTCAAGCAGAAGTTATACGATGACTAGGTGAGGGTTGATCCAGAGCGCACAGGGTCAATGTGGGAGGGGCGGTGCGACGATTCGACTTGCCCCTTCCACATTCAGCCCGCCAGGACCATCGGCGGCAAAGTGCCAAGGAGTGAAACGGCCGCGACAGCACAAACACCGAGCAGCCATTCCAGCATCACGCTGGCCTTCAAGCTGCCCAACCGCTGTTCGCCGCTATCCAGGCGCAACCGGTTCAACAATGCCAGGGCCAACATGCCCAGCACCAGCATCACCTTGATCAACAGAATCAGGGCAAAACCACTGAACAACGGCGTGGGCCACAGCTGCCCGGTAAGTACGCGCACATTGATCAGGCCGGTCACCAGCAGGCCGCTGACCAGGCCATAACCCACGCCGCTGAAACGACGCAGGACAGGCGCCAGCTCAACACGGTGTGACTGCCTGAGGATCAATACCAGCAGCAGTAACCCACCCAGCCATGCGCCGACGCATATCAGGTGCACCACCTGATTGAGGATCAACAACTGCCCGCTCAGCCCGTCGAGCATGGCGCCATGGCCGACCGGGGCGAGGGTCATCAGCAGCAGTGTGAGCAATGGCAGGCGCGGGGTTTTCCACGGGGTTATCAGGGCGATGACCAGCAAGCCATTGACGATCAGGTGCCAGGTCCACACCTGGCCAAAAAAGGTCTTGCCCAGCACCAACTGCACGGTCGACAGTTCCAGTGCCGCCGGCCATGAACCGGCCATGCTGGCGGTAATCAACCCCAGCCAGATCAGCCCCGACGCGAGGGCCGTCCATGCCAGCCCACGGGTGATGCGCAGCAATTGCCGGTCCAGCACCGGCTGCGGTTCAGCGCCGAGGAGCCAGGGCCTGAATACACAGGCCCCGAACATCAACAGCACGACGATGAAATGCACGAACCGGCACAGCACCAGCAGCGTTGCCATGGGTTATTGGCCGACCTTGAAGCTGTATTCACCGTTGCTTTTGTGGGTGTCGACCGACACCGCATTCCACACCACCTTGTAGGTGCCCGCCGCAAGTGGGGCGGCCGGTGTCACCACCAGGGTTTTCTTGTCGGCGTCCGGGGTTTCCAGGCCTTTGATGGCGATTTCGATGCCGTCCTTGCTCAGGGACACCTTGGTGAAGGTGGCTTCGACGCCTTCGCTGAAGGTCAGGCGCAGGTCTTGGGGCGCGGTGACGCTGCTGTCCGCCGCAGGCGTGGCGCTTTTGAGATGAGCATGGGCAAATGCTGCGGAGGCACCCAGCAGGGAGGCGAGCAGGGCGACAGTGGTCAGGGTTTTCTTGATCAACATTGTGCAATACCCATCAATGGTTAGGAGCGGGCAGTGTACGAAGTTTCGACTGCGCCTGTCGCCCCGATCTAGAGCGGTGGTAGTCTTTGGGGCATGTCTTTGTCAGGGAGCCCTTATGGGCAATCACAAGAGCGGAATTCGCCGGGTCAACGTCGAGAAAATCCTGCTGGCGGCGGAGAAGATCTTCGCCGAAAAGGGCTACGGCAGCACCGCCATGGCCGATATCGCCGAAGAAGTGCAACTGCCGCGCTCCAACCTGCATTACTACTTCACCACCAAGAGCGAGCTGTACAGCGCGGTGCTGTTCGACCTGCTGGAAGTGTGGAAGCAGGACGCCCTCAGCTTCGAAACCTTCGATGACCCCCGGGTGGTGCTCAGCAGCTATATCCGCGCCAAGATGCAGCGCTCGCGCACGCGGCCCTATGGCTCCAAGGTCTGGGCCAACGAGATCATCCACGGCGCGCCGACACTCGGTGAGGCGTTGGATGAAAGCCTGTACGACTGGGCCAAGATGAAGGAAGCGAAAATTCGCCAGTGGGTGGAAGACAAGCGCATCCTGCCGGTGGAGCCGTCGAGCCTGCTGTACATGATCTGGGCGTCGACCCAGCACTACGCCGACTTTGATCACCAGGTGAAGATTTTGAATGATCACCAGCCGTTGTCGGATATGCAGTTCGAGAAGGCGATCCAGACGGTGACCAGTGTGATTTTGCGTGGGATTGGGTTGGAGCCTTGAGTACTGTGGTGGGGCTTAGGGCCTCATCGGGGGCAAGCCCCCTCCCACATTTGATGTGTGGTGTGGGAGGGGGCCCCCGATAGCGGCCTGCAGGCCTAAACCGCTTCCCGGTACGGATTCCTCGGATCCTGCGTCCAATTCAAAAACGGCTTGCCCGTGTCGATCGGTACCATCTCGATGCAATCCGCCACCGGGCAGGTGATCTGGCACAGGTTGCAGCCCACGCACTCGTCATCGATCACTTCGTATTTATGCGTGCCGTCCGCCTGTTTCAGACTGGCGATGGCCTGGTGCGAGGTGTCCTCACAGGCAATATGGCAACGCCCACAGCCAATGCACGCCGCCTGGTCGATCCTGGCGATCACCTGGTAGTTGATGTCCAGGTACTTCCAGTCCGTGGTGTTGCCCACCGCACGCCCGGAAAATTCTTGCAGGCTGGTGTAGCCCTGGCTGTCCATCCACCGCGACAGCCCATCCTTCATCTCTTCCACGATGCGAAAACCATGCAGCATCGCCGCCGTGCACACCTGCACCGCGCCGCAACCGAGGGCGACGAATTCCGCGGCGTCGCGCCAGTTGCCGATGCCGCCGATCCCGCAGATCGGCAGGCCTTGGGTCTGCGGGTCACGGGCGATTTCGGCAACCATGTTCAGGGCAATCGGCTTGACCGCCGAGCCGCAGTAACCGCCGTGGGTGCTCTGGGTGCCGACCATCGGCAGGGCGACCATGCGTTCCAGGTCCACGCTGGTGATGGAGTTGATGGTGTTGATCAGCGACACCGCGTCCGCACCGCCGCGATACGCCGCCCGCGCCGCCACGCGGATGTCGGTGATATTCGGCGTGAGCTTGACGATCACCGGCAGCGAGCAATAGGTCTTGCACCAGCGCGTCACCTGTTCCACGTATTCCGGCACCTGGCCCACCGCCGCGCCCATGCCGCGTTCGGGCATGCCGTGGGGGCAGCCGAAGTTCAGCTCGATACCGTCGCAGCCGGTGGCTTCCACCAGGGGCAGGATGTTTTTCCAGGACTCCTCTACGCAGGGCACCATCAGCGACACGATCAGCGCGCGGTCGGGCCAGTCCTTTTTGACCTGGGTGATTTCCCGCAGGTTGATCTCCAGGGAGCGGTCGGTGATCAGTTCGATATTGTTGATGCCCAGCACTTCACGGTTGGCGCCGTAGTGCGCCGAGTAGCGCGATGACACATTGACCGCCGCCGGGTCTTCACCCAGGGTCTTCCACACCACGCCGCCCCAGCCCGCTTCAAATGCGCGGACCACGTTGTAGGCTTTGTCGGTGGGCGGCGCGGAGGCCAGCCAGAACGGGTTGGGGGCCTTGATACCGGCAAACACAATCGAGAGATCGGCCATTACGCAGCCTCCACATTGAGCATGAGTTGGGCGTGCATGGCTTCGGCGGCCAGCTTGCCGTGTTGCACCGCCTGCACGGTGAGGTCCTGGCCGAGGCTGACGCAGTCACCACCGGCGTAGACCCCAGGGACGCTGGTGCGCAGCTGTTCGTCGACGAAGATACGCTCGCCGACGCGGTGCAGCTGTTGCGCCAGGGGATCGTGCAAGGCGTCGTTGTCGAAGCCCTGGCCGATGGCCTTGAAGATGGCATCGGCGGCCAGTTCGAAGGTTTCTCCGGTGGATTGCAGGCGGCCGTTTTCCAGGCGGGTGCGGGCGAAGCGCATGCCGCGTACGTGGCCCTGGTCGTCGAGCAGGACTGCTTCGGGTTGGGCCCAGGTCAGCAGGCGCACCTGATTGGCCTTGGCGATGTCCTGCTCATGGTGGGTGGCGCCCATGTCGGCCAGGCCACGGCGGTAGACGAGGTTCACATCACGGGCACCGAGCCGGGCCATTTGCACAGCCATGTCGATGGCGGTATTGCCGGCGCCGAGCACGATGCAGCGGTCGGCCAGGGGCAGTTGGCTCAGGTCATCGGCCTGGCGCAGTTCGCGGATATAGTCGGTGGCGGCGAGCAGGCCGGGTGCGTCCTCATGGGGTAAGCCGAGTTGCTTGCTGGCCGCCAGGCCCAGGCCAAGGAACACCGAATCGAATTGCTGGTGCAGTTCGCTCAGGGTGAGGTTGTCGCCCAGGCGCTGGCCGTGGCGGATTTCGATGCCGCCGATCTGCAGGAGGAAATCCAGTTCCTTCTGGGCGAAGTCGTCGACCAGCTTGTACTTGGCGATTCCGTATTCATTCAGGCCACCGGCCTTTTCCTGCGCTTCGAAGATCACCACGTCGTGCCCGTGCACAGCGGCGCGATGGGCGCAGGCCAGCCCTGCGGGACCTGCGCCGACCACGGCGACGCGTTTGCCGGTGGGGGCGGCACGCTGGAACGGGTGTTCGCTGAAGTGGGCGTTATCGATGGCGTAGCGTTGCAACAGACCGATCAGCACCGGCGCGCATTCTTCGGCGTTGTTACGCACGCAGGCTTGCTGGCAGAGGATCTCCGTCGGGCAAACTCGCGCGCAGCTGCCGCCAAGGATGTTGGCCGAGAGGATTTTCTGCGCTGCGCCCTGGACGTTGTCGGTGTGGATATTGCGGATGAACGACGGGATGTCGATTTCGCTGGGGCATGCGTTCACGCAAGGGGCGTCGTAGCAATACAGGCAGCGCGAGGCTTCCAGTTGGGCCTGGCGCGCGTTGAGCGGCGGCGCCAGGTCGGTGAAATGGCTGGCGAGGGTGGCGCCGTCTTCATGGGGATGGGGGAGGTGGGTCAGGGTCTGGATCACGGTGTGGGCCTCACGGTTTTTTTGGATTGCCTCTAAGTGGGCATTTTTGTTGCCTGTTCGGGCCTCATCGGGGGCAAGCCCCCGATAGCGGTCTCAGCGTTTCACAGCAACCGGCCTGGAATGCTCCGCCCGCTTGCTCAACTGCTCGAACACCGACGGATATGCCGGCCGTTCCACATAGCGCCCGGCGCCACGCTCGGCGCGCAGGTCGCCATCGGCCCAGACCAGCTTGCCCTGGCTGATGGTGTGGCTCGGCACGCCGCGCACGGTCTTGCCTTCGAAGATGTTGAAGTCCACCTTCTGATGGTGAGTCTTGGCGGAAATGGTCCGCGTGCCTTCGGGATCCCACAGCACCAGGTCGGCATCCGCACCCACGCGGATCGCGCCTTTGCGCGGGTAGAGGTTGAAGATCTTCGCGGTGTTGGTGGAGGTCAGCGCGACGAATTCCTGCATCGACAGGCGTCCGCTGTTGACCCCTTCGTGCCACAGCAGCGCCATGCGGTCTTCGATACCGGCGGTGCCGTTGGGGATCTTGCTGAAGTCGTCACGCCCGACGGCTTTTTGCTCGGCGCAGAAGCAGCAGTGGTCGGTGGCGGTGGTGTGCAGGTTGCCGGATTGCAGGCCATGCCACAGCGCTTCCTGATGCCCGCGCGGGCGGAACGGCGGGCTCATCACATAGCCGGCGGCGGTTTGCCAGTCGGGGTGCTGGTAGACGCTGTCGTCCAGCAGCAGGTGGCCGGCGAGCACTTCGCCGTAGACCGCCTGGCCCTTGCCCCGGGCGTAGGTGATTTCATCCAGCGCTTCCCGGGTGGACACGTGCACCAGGTACAGCGGCGTGCCGATGGTCTCGGCGATACGGATAGCGCGGCTGGCCGCTTCGCCTTCCACCTGGGACGGGCGCGACAGCGGGTGCGCTTCCGGCCCGGTGATGCCCTGGGCCATCAGCTTGCGTTGCAGGTGGTACACCAGCTCGCCGTTTTCCGCATGCACGGTGGGTACGGCGCCGAGTTCCAGGCAGCGTTCGAAGCTGGCCACCAGGGTGTCGTCGGCCGCCATGATCGCGTTCTTGTAGGCCATGAAATGCTTGAAGCTGTTGATGCCGTGGTGGCTGACCAGCTCGGCCATTTCCTCGCGCACCTGCTCGCTCCACCAGGTGATCGCCACGTGGAAGCCGTAGTCGGCCGCGGATTTTTCCGCCCAGCCCCGCCACTGATGGAACGCTTCCATCAACGATTGCTGCGGGTTGGGAATCACGAAGTCGATAATCGACGTGGTGCCTCCGGCCAGACCCGCCGCCGTGCCGCTGAAAAAATCTTCACTGGCCACCGTGCCCATGAAGGGCAGTTGCATATGGGTATGGGGGTCGATGCCGCCGGGCATCAAATATTGGCCGCTGCCGTCGAGTTGTTCAGTGCCGGCGGGGATATCCAGGTCCGTGCCAATGGCGCGAATCAGACCGCCTGCGCATAAAACATCGGCGCGGTAACTTTCATCATGGGTAATAACGGTGGCGCCACGGATCAACAGCGACATGTCGAGTTCCTCACAGGCTTGACCGGCTTGTGCCAGTTCTAAGTGTTGTATGGCTACGCGCCGATGGTCGGTTAATTCCTGTCATCGGTGACAGGAATAGAAACTAGCCCGAGTTTTTCGATTGGGCAAGAAGATTTTTTATAAGCTTATATTGAATTTAAATTGTTGATTTATAAGGTAAAAAATACAAAATCACCAAAATGCAGCGGCCTCTCACCATTTTGACGCACTTGACAGGTTCTCAATATGAGCAACATTTCTTATTGCAAATCAGACGCTTGAGAGATGCCTCTTGACGAGGTCGGTAAATAAAAATAATTGTGGTGCACCAGATTGAGTCCTGACAGTTCGGATAACTTGCGCGTTATTTAGCCTGAGTCACGCGGCAAGTACCTTAGGCACAATCGGAAAGCTGATTAACATCAGCCAGTTATATAAGCGGTGCGGGTTCAAGGGCAGTTGTCGGCACGGTTATTGAGTGCAGTGATGGCTGGCCGGGCCCGTGATGTCATGTTGTTTACGAGGTACTCCGGCCACCCTGCATTCAGCGCGGGGTGAGCAACAATAATTCGAAAAAACCGTGGAGCGGCCATGCAACAGAACAGATCGCAAGTCATTGAGCGCAACGGCCTGTACGAACTCGACGCCGGTCCCGACGTCCTCGACAGCCCCCGCTACAACCACGACATGGCACCGACCAAGGTGCACGAACGCACCTGGAACAAGTGGCACATCACCGCGCTGTGGGTCGGCATGTCGATCTGCGTGCCCACCTACACCCTGGGCGGTGTGCTCACCGCGTATTTCGGGCTGTCGGTGGGTGAGGCGCTGATGGCGATCTTGCTGGCCAATATCGTGGTGCTGATCCCGCTGACCCTCAACGCTTTCCCCGGCACCAAGTACGGCATTCCGTTTCCGGTGTTGCTGCGTTCGTCCTTCGGCATCCTCGGTTCCAACGTGCCGTGTTTGATTCGGGCATTGGTGGCCTGCGGCTGGTTCGGGATCCAGACCATGTTCGGCGGGCTGGCGATCCATCTGTTCCTGGGCTCGATTTTCGAGGGATGGAAGTCCCTCGGCGGCACTGGTGAAGTGATCGGCTTCATGATTTTCTGGTGCCTGAATCTGTGGGTGGTGCTGCGCGGTGCCGAGTCGATCAAGCGTCTGGAAACCCTCTCGGCGCCGTTGCTGGTGGCGGTGGGCATCGGCCTGCTGGTATGGGCGATGCCCAACGTGTCGATCAGCGAGTTGATGGCAATCCCGCCCAAGCGGCCCGAAGGCGCGAGCCTGACCGGTTACTTCATGGCCGGCCTTACCGCGATGGTGGGGTTCTGGGCCACCTTGTCGCTGAATATTCCCGACTTCAGCCGCTACGCCAAAAGCCAGAAGGACCAGATCCTCGGGCAGATTTTCGGCCTGCCGCTGACCATGTTCCTGTTCGCCGCCCTCGGCGTGATCATGACCGCCGCCTCGGTGAAACTGGTGGGCGTCAGCGTATCCGACCCAGTGACCCTGATCGGCCATATCCAGAGCCCGGTGTGGGTGGCCGTGGCCATGGCGCTGATCATCGTCGCCACGTTGTCCACCAACACCGCCGCGAATATCGTCTCGCCCACCAACGACTTCCAGAACATCGCGCCCAAGCTGATCAACCGCACCACGGCGGTGATCCTCACCGGGTTGGTGGGCTTGGCGTTGATGGGCCACGAACTGCTGAAAAAACTCGGCCTGATCGTCTCGGATGTGAGCCTGGAAACCGTGTATTCCAACTGGTTGCTGGGCTATTCGAGCCTGTTGGGGCCGATTGCCGGGATCATGGTGGTGGACTACTTCATCACCCGCAAACAACAACTGGACCTGGCCGGCCTGTACCGCGACGACGTGTACCCGGCGTGGAACTGGAGCGGTTTTATCGCCTTCGGTGTGCCGGTGGTGCTGACCTTGCTGTCCCTGGGCAGTGATGCGTTCAGCTGGTTCTACAGCTACGGCTGGTTTACCGGTTCGGCGTTGGGCGGGTTGTTGTATTACGGCCTGAATGCCGGGCGTGGAGCCAGCCCGGTGGTTGTCAATTCATAAGAAATACACGCCTGAGGAGATCCCCATGAACGCTGCCCTTGACGTTCTGCAATCGACCCACCAGCACATCAACCGCGACCGCTTGTGGCAGTCGCTGATGGACCTGGCCAAACTCGGCGCCACCCCCAAGGGCGGCGTGTGCCGCCTGGCCCTCACCGACCTCGACCGCAAGGCCCGCGACCTGTTTGTGCAGTGGTGCGAAGACGCCGGTTGCACCGTGACCGTCGACGGCATCGGCAATATCTTCGCGCGCCGCCCTGGGCGTAATCCCGACCTGCCGCCGGTGATGACCGGCAGCCATATCGATACCCAGCCCACAGGTGGCAAGTTCGATGGCTGCTTTGGCGTGCTGGCGGGAGTGGAGGTGCTGCGTACGCTCAATGACCTCAAGATCGAAACCGAGGCGCCCTTGGAAGTGGTGGTGTGGACCAACGAGGAAGGCTCGCGCTTCCCGCCGTGCATGATGGGCTCGGGTGTCTTTGCCAGGAAATTCACCCTGGCGGATACCCTGGCCAAGGTCGATGCGGACGGGGTCAGCGTGGGTGATGCGCTGAATGCGATCGGCTACGCGGGAACCCGTCCTGAGAGTGGGCACAAGGTCGGTGCGTATTTCGAGGCGCATATCGAACAAGGGCCGATTCTGGAGGATGAGAAAAAGACCATCGGCGTGGTGCTCGGCGCCCTCGGGCAGAAGTGGTTCGACCTGAAACTGCGCGGTGTCGAGGCCCATGCGGGGCCGACGCCGATGCACCTGCGCAAGGACGCCCTGGTAGGCGCGGCGGCGGTGGTGGCGGCGGTCAATGCGGCGGCCTTGGGGCACCAGCCCCATGCGTGCGGGACCGTCGGTTGCCTGCAGGCGTATCCCGGTTCACGCAACGTCATTCCTGGCGAGGTGCGCATGACCCTGGACTTCCGGCACTTGGAACCGGCACGGTTGGATTCGATGATTGCCCAGGTGCGCCAGGTAATCGACGAGACCTGTGCCAGGCATGGGCTGAGTTTTGAAATGGAACCCACGGCTGACTTCCCGCCGCTGTACTTCGACAAAGGCTGTGTGGACGCCGTGCGCGATGCGGCCAATGGGCTGGGCTTGTCGAACATGGACATCGTCAGCGGGGCAGGGCACGACGCGATTTTCGTCGCCGAGTTGGGGCCGGCGGGGATGATCTTTGTGCCGTGTGAAGGGGGCATCAGCCACAACGAAATCGAGAACGCCGCCCCGGATGACCTGGCGGCGGGGTGTGCGGTGTTGTTGCGGGCCATGGTGGCTGCATCGGCAGCCATCGCCAGCGGCAAACTCGCCGCCTGAAATGCGGGTAAAAAATGTGGGAGGGGGCTTGCTCCCGATAGCGGTGTATCAGTTACAGATAAGCTGACTGACCTACCGCAATCGGGAGCAAGCCCCTCCCACATTTGAACTGTGCTTGACGTTAAACCCAGATGGCATCCCACAGTGGGTAGTCGCCAATCCGCTCGACCAGACCCGCTCTCAATGGATTAGCCACCACATACCGGGCCATTTTCACCAAGTCATCTTCCTTGCGCAGAGCCCGGTCATGAAAGCTCTCTTGCCAGAGCCGGCCCTTGCGACCACTCACGCCATTGACGGTCCTGGTGCTTTTTGACTTCACCTGGCACATCAAGTCCGCCAGCGAGCCTTTTTTCAGCTCAAGCAACCAATGGAAATGGTCCGGCATGATGACCCATGCCAGGGAATTGGCCAGCCCTTGGTACTGGGCTAACCGAAATTGCCAGACCACCAGGCGACCGAGATGGAAATTGCTGAATATCGGTATGCGTTCGTGGGTGTTGGTGGTGATGAGGTAGATACGGTCGGGTTCGCTGAATCGACCGATGCGCAGGCGGTGTGAAGCGGGTAAATCTGCCATTCCTTGGCCCTCTCTAGATGTGCTTAGAGAGGCTAGATTGGCGAGCAGGCGGTTGATGGGCAGGCTTTTGGCAGGATGTGTCTGGGAGGACGCTATCGGGGGCAAGCCCCCTCCCACATGGGGTCCGCAGTGCTTATACATTATGTGTCTGACGCAGGATCAGTGTGGGAGGGGGCTTGCCCCCGATGAGGCCAGAACTGACGCTGCCGCAACCTCATTGCACTTGGAAGTATCTTGCTTTGAGGCTGTGGTGTAAGGCATGTCTTATTCCTTCGTACGAATCCTCTTTTGCTCTTCTCCTCGCTCATCATCTTGGCTATCCGGTGTTAGGTTCTGCCGCGCAAAAACCTAATGCAGAGGAAGCATGCAATGGCGAACCCTATACCCACCGCCTGGTGTATCGGTTGACGAAAATATGGCCACCGCTTTTCATAAAAAGAATGTACTGAAAGCCGGTTCAGCGTTTATGTACTCTTGGTTTTATATTCAGGTCCGCAATCGCGGCCCGTGGGACTACAAGCAAATTTCCAAAGAATATGAAGCGTTTGGAAACTTTCACTATGGCGCCGTGGGGATTGCCGCGGGTTTCAGCGAAGAAGTGCTTTTACGTGCAGCGGGACTTGCTCAAACCAGGGCGGGTACGGATAAACCCGAGTTTGGTCGTTGGTGGGGGGATGCGCCTTTCGGTGACGATCCAGTCGACCAATATTGGATCAAGAAAGGAATCAGGTATGCCAGGTTCAGGAACTACTAGAAAGTCGCTTTATTCAACGGTCACAACGATCTTGCTGGCGCTTTGCTTGGTGTATATCGCTGGTGATTGGCTGCTTTCGCCGGGCCGTCCGCAATTGACGGAGGTTGTACTCCGCGTGCCGATCAGTGATGACGCTTCGATCTATGGCGTCAAGGATGATCGCGGAGGGGCCACTGTGCCGTTCAGTTACCGATATTACGTTTACCGCACCTTGGGAACCGATAGTGAAATATTGGCTGTATTGAGAGATGCCAATCCGTTTCTGGTTACGCGTGACGGGGCGGTAAAAGTTGATGTCGAGAGCCGTTCGATTACGGTTTCGGTGTCGGGGGATGTATCCGACTATCACAGCAGTACCTTGTATCGGCATGCCAATGGTAGTGATTACACAGTGGTGAGTGTTTTTCTTAATAGTCGGCCTGAGGGCTGAAATATGCGGTGGATCAGTCAGTGAAGATTGGCTGAATCACCGCAATCGGGGGGCTCAGCTACGGATAAACTGGCTGTTCCACCGCTATCACTGTGCCTGGGGTGATGTCAGGCGCCAGGTTGCCAGCCGCCGCCGAGTGCGGTCATGAGTCCTACACTGGCCTGCAACTGCCGCGTCTGCACCGCCTGCAATGTCCGCTGCGCCTGCAACGCCGCCGTCTGCGCGGTCACCACATCCAGGTAACTGACCGCCCCCGCCTGATAGCTGTTCATCGCCAATGATTGCGTATGCTGCGCCGCATCCGCTGCCGCCTGTTCATCCTGCGCCTCCTGCTGCAAATCCCGTAGTTGCGCCAGGTTATCTTCCACCTCGCGCACGGCCTTCAGCACCTGGCTACGGTACTGCGCCGACGCCTCTTCAAACTCGGCCTTGGCCTGGCGTTCATTGGCGCTCAAGCGGCCACCGTCGAAGATCGGCAGGTTCACCAACGGTCCCAGCGCCCAATACCGATTGCCCGCCGACAGCAGATTGCCGACGCCCTGTGTCTGCCCGCCAATCAACCCGGTCAAGCTGAAGTCCGGGTACCACGCCGCCTTGGCCACGCCGACATTTGCGTTGGCCGCAAACACCCGGCGCTCTGCCGCTGCAATATCCGGGCGACGTTGCAACAGGTGGCTTGGTAACTGTGACGGAATTTCCGGCAGGGCGATCAGTTGCTGGCCGGGCGGCAAGGTAAAGTCGCTGGCTGCCACGCCCACCAACTCACCGATGGCGTGCTCGGTGAGGTTGCGTTGGCCGCGCACTTCATCCAATTGCGCCCTGGCCTGCGCCAGTTGATTTTGCGCACGGGTCAGGTCCAGCTCCGAGGCTATCTGGCCCTCGTAGCGGCTGCGGGTCAATTGCAATGCCTGGCTGAAATCATCCAGCGAGCGAGTGAGAATCCGGCTCTGTGCATCCAGCCCATTGAGCTGCACGTACAAGGTCGCCAACTGACGCTGCAAACTCAGGCGTGCCACCGCCAGGTCATCCCCGGACGCTTGCGCCTGGGCATCGCCGGCCGCGACCTGGTTGCGGATTTTGCCCCACAGGTCCAGGTCATAGCTCAAGGAAAACCCCGCGATGTTGCTGTTGTACACCGACGGTTGCGTATCCCCCCGCAACGGTCGCGAATCCGATTGCCGCTGGCGCAGCGGTTGCGCGCTGGCGGTGATCTGCGGGAACAGGCCTGCGTGCAGTTGGCTGGCATACGCTTGGGAAGCATCAAAGTGCGCCAGCGCCGCCGCCAGGTCCGGGTTGGCCTTGAGCAGCTGCTGTTGCAGGTCATTCAGGCGCGAATCGTTGTAGAGCTTCCACCATTCGGGTGCCAGTTGGTCGGACGGCTGCGCGCTGTGCCAGGGGCCATCGCTGGTCTGTTCGCGGTAGTGGGGCGGCAGGTCGATCGCCGGCACCTTGTAGGTCGGCGCCATCGAGCAACCCTGCAAGAGCAGCAGCGTCAATGCGGCGAGCGGTTTAAGCCTTATGCGCATGCGCACCTCCGGAGGCATCGGCGAGCTGCACGGGATCACCTTCGCGCAGGGCATCGGGCGGGTTGTCGACGATGCGGTCGGCGGGTTTCAAGCCCTGGTCGATCACCAGGCGTTCGCCCAGGTCGAGGCCGATATGGATGGGCTGCAGGTGCACACGGTTCTGCCCGTCCAACACCGCCACCTGGGTGCCCTGGGCGCGGAAGATCAGGGCGCTGGCCGGGATGCTCACGCCATGGGTATCGGCCGGAATCGGCAGGGTGGCCTCGGCATAATCACCGGGCAGCAGCTCGCCGTCGGGGTTGTCGGCGACGAACTGGGCGAGCAGGGTGCCGGAGCGGCGGTCGATGGCGGTGGAGTCACCGATCAGGCGCGCCTTGAAATGCTTGCCGGGGTGCTCGGGCACGGTCAGCTCGGCTTCAAGGCCCGGATGGATGACCGCTGCGTAGTTCTGCGGCACCGGTACGTAGAGGCGCAATTGATGGGTGTCGGCAATGTTGAACAGTTCCGGATCGCTGTCGGTGTCGGCCTTGATCAGCTGGCCGATATCGGTGTTGCGCGCGGTGATGGTGCCGGCGAACGGGGCGCGAAGGGTCTTGTAGTTTTCCAGCGCCGACAGCCGGGCGTAGTCGGCAGCGGCGGCCTCGGCGTTGGCCTTGGCGGCAGCGGCATTGGAGGTTTTTTCATCGGCCTCCTGGCGCGAGACCGAATGGCTGGCCAGCAGGTTTTGCCAGCGCGTGGCGGTGGTTTCGGCCAGGCGTGCGTTGGCCTGTTCCTGCACCAGGCGTGCATGGGTCTGCGCCAGCTGTTGATCCAGGTCGGGGCTGTCGATTTCCGCGAGGACTTGCCCGGCCTTGACCCGGCTGCCGATATCGACTTTCCAATCCTTCAGGTAACCGCTGACCCGGGCGTGGATCGGCGCCTTGCTCCAGGCTTCCAGGTGCGCCGGCAGGCGCAAGGTATCGCCGGCCACATTCTGCCGGGGCTGGAACACCATCACGTGCGGGATGGCGGCGGTCTCGGTCCAGGCCGTGACCGATTGTTCGTGCAGCGTGCGGGCATGCAGGCCGTTGGCGACCAACAGGGCGGCCAGGGTCAGGCCGCCGACACCCATGAGCATCAGACGCTTGCGCGAGGGTTTGTGATCAGACGACATGTGGGGTTTCTCCTGCAACTGCGCGAGTAGGGTGACGACCGTGGACCAGGCTGAAGACCACGGGAACAAACAACAATGTGGCGAGGGTCGCGAAGATCAAACCGCCGATGACGGCGCGCCCGAGCGGGGCGTTCTGCTCCTCGGAAATTGCCAGGGGCAACATGCCGATGATCATCGCCAGGGCGGTCATGCACACCGGGCGGAAGCGCGTGTAACCGGCCTCCATGGCGGCTTTCAACGCATCACCATGTTCGGCCAGGCGCTCACGGCAGAAGCTCACCACCAGGATCGAGTTGGCCGTGGCGACGCCCATGCACAGGATGGCGCCGGTGAGCGCCGGCACCGACAAGGAGGTGCCGCTGAGGAACAGCATCCACACGATGCCTGCGAGCGCCGCCGGCAACGCGGTGATGATGACGAACGGGTCGGCCCACGACTGGAAGTTGACCACGATCAGCAGGTAGATCAGCACCACCGCACCCAGCAGGCCAAGGCTCAAGCCGCTGAAGGCCTCATGCAGCGCATCGATCTGCCCGTGCAGGCTGATCGTCGCGCCTTTGGGGCGCAGATGCGCGGTGTCATCCAGCACCTTTTGCACGTCGCGGGCTACGCCGCCGAGGTCGCGGCCCTGCACGTTGGCGTACAGGTCCAGGGTCGGTTCGATGTTGTAGTGGGTCACCACCGCCGAGCTTTGCACGCGGGAGATAGTTGCTACGCCGCCGAGGATCTGCGACTGCCCATCGGCGCCGGTGACCGGCAGCGCTTCCAGCGACGGCAGGCTGTCGAGGCGGTATTGCGGGGTGGCGGCGACAATGGAATAGGACACGCCGTTGGCCGGGTTGAGCCAGAAGGTCGGCGCGGTCTGCGAACTGCCGGCCAGCGACGCCACCATGCTGTTGGTCACGTCCCGCTCGGTAATGCCCAGGCCGTTGGCGCGCATGCGGTCGACATTCACCTGCAGCGACGGGTAGCCGGTGGACTGCTGGATGCGCAGGTCGGCGATACCGGGCACGTGTTGCAGGCGACGTTCCAACTCGACGGCATAGGCGCGGTTTTCTGCATCGCTGCGCCCGGAGATTTTCACGTCCAGCGGCGCCGGCGCGCCGAAGTTGAGGATCTGGCTGCTGATGTCCGCCGGCAGGAACGCAAAGTGGCTGCCAGGGAAACTCTGCGGCAGCGCTTCACGCAGTTTCTTCACGTAGTCCGCGGTAGGCGCATGGCCCTTTTTCAGGCTGACCTGGATGTCGCCATCCTGCGGGCCGATGGTACCGCTGCTGCTGTAGGCCATGTCGATGCCGCTGAGCGGAATGCCAATGTTATCGACGATGGTGTCCAGTTCTTCGGCGGGGATCACTTCACGGATCCGCGCTTCGATGCGGTCGAAGGCGGCGGCGCTTTCTTCGATACGCGTGCCCAGCGGCAGGCGCACATGCAGGGCCAGCGCGCCGGCATCCGTCGCCGGGAAAAAGTCCTGGCCCAGGCTGGGCAACAGCAGGAATGAGGCGAGCACACAGGCAAGGAAGCCGACGATAAAACCCTTGCGATTGCCCAGGGCCAACGTCAGCAGGCCATGGTAGGTGTCGCGGATATTCGAGAAGTGACGCTCGAAACCTTGCTGGAAATTCAGCACGGCTTGCAGCGCGGCATTGCGCGGTTTCTTGTGCTGCTCGCCCTCATGGTGGTTGATGAATTCGTCTTCAGGGTGATGTCCGGCACCTGGCTCCGGCATATGTGGCTTGAGCAGGAACATCGCCAGCGTCGGCACCAGGGTGCGCGAAAGAATGAATGAGCTGGCCATGGCAAAGATCACCGCCAGCGCCATCGGCCGGAACAGATAACCGGCGATGCCTTGCAGCAGGAACATCGGCACGAACACGATGCAGATGCACAGCAGCGAGACGAACGCCGGGCCGACAATTTGCGCGGCACCGTCGAGGATCGCGGTCTTCACCGCCTTGCCTTGTTCCAGGTGCCAGTTGATGTTTTCGATGGTCACCGTGGCGTCGTCCACCAGGATCCCTACGGCCAACGCCAGCCCGCCGAGGGTCATGACGTTGAGGGTCTGCCCGCTGACCGCCAGCAGCGCAATGGCCGACAGTACCGCCAGGGGAATCGACGCCGCGATAATGATCGTGGAGCGCCAGCTGCCGAGGAACAGCAGGATCATCGCACTGGTCAGCAGCGCGGCGATGATGCCTTCCTGGGCCACGCTGCCCACCGATTGCTTGACGAATACCGAGGCGTCGCCCAGCAACGAGGTCTTCAATGACGGCGGCAGGGTTTCGTTGATGCGCGGCAGCATCTGGCGGATACCGTCGATGATCGACAAGGTGGAAATGCTGCCGTTTTTCAACGCCGGCATCAGCACCGCGCGATGGCCGTCGACGCGCACGATGTTGGTCTGCGGCGGCGAACCGTCGCGCACGTGGGCAACCTGGCCGATGGTGATCAGCGCGCCGTCGACGGTCTTGATCGGCAGGTCGTTGAGCTCATCGATGGCCTTGGGGCTGTTGTTGAGCAGGATCGTGTATTCATTGGGGCCGAGTTTGGCGGTGCCCACCGGGATGATCTGGTTCTGCAGCGCCAGGGCATTGCCCACATCCTGGGCCGACAAGCCTTTGGCCGCCAGCGCCTGGGGGTCGAGGTCGAGGGTGATCTGCCGCTGCTTGCCACCCATCGGCGTGGGCATGGCCAGGCCGGGCAGGGCGCTGAGGGGCAGGCGGATATTGTTCTGCACCAGGTCGCGAATTTTGGCTTCCGACAGCGTGGGGCTGGAGAACGCCATTTGCAGGATTGGCACCGTGGAGGCGCTGTAGTTGAGGATCAGCGGTGGCGTGATGCCCGGTGGCATCTGCTTGAGCACCGTTTGTGATACGGCGGTCACTTGGGCGTTGGCGGTGCGGATGTCGACGCCGGGCTGGAAGAAAATCTTCACGATGCCCATGCCGGGCAGGGATTGCGATTCGATATGTTCGATGTCGTTGACGGTGGTGCTCAGGGAGCGTTCATAGGTGTAGATCACCCGGCCGGCCATGGCGTCCGGCGACAGGCCGTTGTACTGCCAGACCACGGCGACCACAGGGATGCCGATATCGGGAAACACGTCGGTGGGGGTTCGCAGGGCCGCCATCGGCCCGATGATGCAGATGAATATGGCCAACACGATAAACGTGTACGGCTTTTGCAGTGCGGTCTTTACCAGCCCGAGCATGCGTGAACCTCCGAGGGAGCAGGATTGCAAACCCCGGCAGTCTTGCCTGACCCACCTAACACGCGCCTTTCAGCCAGGTGAAGGAACATTTAGGTAAGGGCTGAAGATCGTTTCATATGGATTCATTTGTTCTACAAGGCGTGGCTGCCCAAGCTTGCACCCCATCGGACGACTTGTCTTTTAACTGATGTTCTTTGGAGCCCTGCCATGTCACTCAAACCTTTATTGTTGATCCCCGCCCTGGGGGCTGTTTTGTTGTTGTCGGCCTGTGCCGGCCCGATTCCCAAGGCGGACCCCAGCGAAGCCTGGATCGGCTTGAAAGAAGAAGCGCCGAACGACCTGATGGCCGAGCGTGTGGACGGCAAGCGTGTCGACGACGGGCGCTTTTTCGAGGTGACCCCCGGGGATCACCGCCTGGACGTGACGTTGTTCGAGGAAGAGGCAGGCGACGACAACCAGCAGGACTGCCAGGGTCGGGTCGAGTACAAGGATTTCAAGGCGGGTGAGCATTACACCCTGGTGGAGTCGAGCCTGGGCACCACCGTGCGCGCATCCCTGATGGACGGGCACGGTAAAGAAGTCGCGGCGACTCAGGATTTCAATTGCATGCCTGGCTAGGCGTGGTGCACCGCCGCTCTATGGGGCTTGGCGGGTGCCTCAGGTTTGACGTGGGGGTGATGGTGCCGGCGGGTAATGCGCAACACCCCCCACAACATGGCGCCGGCTACCGCCAGCCAACCGCAGATCAACAGGAAAATCGTTGTTGCAAGGCTCATTTTGGCCTCCTTTCGCCCCGCAGGGGGCACACACAGTCTTCTCAATGGACAGTCTAGCTACCCGGCGGTTGCCTGCTATTGACCAATGGTCGTGTTCGTCCAACTCGTTTGCTCTAACCGCGACGCTTTACTGAGCCTATGGGCTATACCCGCGTGGCAGAGCGTCCTATGATCAGGGCCCTCACCGGCAGTTGATCAAGAGAGTAAAAAATTGCGGTTACGGTCGAACCTTAAAACATCCTTGTTGCTGGCCTGTGCCCTGGGGCTCGCGGCCTGTTCCGGGCAGCCGTCGAAACTTCCGGGCCTGCCGGAACGTGTCGAACTCAATGGTGTGCCGACCTTTCGCAGCGAGGCTTATCAGAGTGGTCCTACAGCATTAGCCAGCATGCTGTCGCAACAAGGCATTGTGATGACACCGGGCTTGTTGGATAAACCGTTGCATTTGCCGGGCGGTGAAGCGGACCTGGAGCGCAACATGCAGGTGCTGGCCCGTGAGTACGGGCTGATGGTGTACCCGCTGGATGCCAAGCTGACCGCGGTACTGGCGCAGGTGGCGGCGGGTTACCCGGTGATGGCGCGGATTGGCGGCGGCCTGTTGTCTGACGCGCACTACGTGGTGGTGGTGGGTTTCAACCAGCAGAAAAGCACGGTGCTGTTGCGTTCAGGCATGGACCGACGCCTGCTGATGAGCTTCAGCGACTTTGAGTCGAAGTGGAGCAGTGCCGGGCACTGGGCAATCGTCACCCAGCGCCCGAGCCAATTACCGGCCAATGTGGATGCGCAGCGCTGGCGGGATTCGGCGAACGCAACGGCCCAGGCCGGGCAGGAGCGGGCGGCAGCGCAGGCGCTCAAGGTGTTGGCGGAACACAAATAAAATGGGAGGGGCGAGCCCCTCCTAAATGCGTTCTCGGTGTTCCTTAACGGCGGACTTCGGCGGCATTCGCGCGGTTCTTCAGGTTCTTGTCAGCCTTGTAGCGCAGCGCGACGTCCGGCACCGAGCCGCCCTTGCCGGTCTCGACCCAGCTACGGATACGGCTGGCATCGGCAAAGTGGGTGAATTTGCCGAAAGCATCCAGGATCACCAGCGACACGGGACGATTACCCATGCGGGTGACCAGCACCAGGCAATGACCGGCCTGGTTGGTGAAACCGGTCTTGGTCAGCTTGATATCCCAGTTGGCGCGGTTGATCAGGTGGTCGGTATTGGAGAAACCCAGGGTGTAGTTGGGCTTGCGGAACGCTACGGTCTTTTCCTTGGTGGTGCTCAACTGGCTCAGCATCGGAAATTTTTGCGCATAGGCCAGCAGCTTGCTCAAGTCGCGGGCGGTGGACACGTTGTGGATCGACAGGCCGGTGGGCTCGACATAATGGGTGCTGGTCATGCCCAGGGCCTTGGCCTTGGCGTTCATCGCGGCAATAAAGGCCGCGTAGCCGCCCGGATAGTGGTGCGCCAGGCTAGCGGCGGCGCGGTTTTCCGAGGACATCAGGGCAATCAGCAACATCTCCCTGCGCGGCATCTGGCTGCCGATCTTCACGCGGGAGAACACGCCTTTCATCTCTGGCGTGTCGGTGATGTTGATGTCGATGTACTCGTCCATGTTCTGCTTGGCTTCAAGCACGATCAGGCCCGTCATCAGCTTGCTCACCGAGGCGATAGGCACTACCACGTCGGGATTGCTGGCGTAGATGACCTTGTTGGTCTGCAGGTCCACCAGCATGGCGCTGCCGGAAGCGATCTGCAGTTTGGAGGGATCCCGCGGCGCCAGGGCGGAGTCGGCAGCGTGTGCAAAGGTGCCGGTGAACGCAAAAAACAGGCTGACAATGGAAAGACGAATTTTCACGCGGATGAACTCGCTAAAAAGTAAGAAATACCGTTGGGAAACGGGTTTTGTGATAAATGGCGTTACATTTTAGGAGTATGGACGAGAGACTGTCGAATGTTCTTCTAAAACCGGACGAAAGTGCTTAAAAACTAAGAAAAAACAGCTTTTCTTCCGGGCAATAAAAAGCCCTGCGATAAGGCAGGGCTTTTTCAGTACGGCTGGTTATTAACCGTGCAGGGTTTCTGCGGCGTACAGGGTGTTTTCCAGCAGGCAGGCACGGGTCATCGGGCCAACGCCACCCGGCACCGGGGTGATCCAGCCAGCGCGGGGCAGGGCGGTTTCATACACCACGTCGCCGACCAGCTTGCCGTCTTCCTGGCGGTTGATGCCCACGTCGATGACGATGGCGCCTTCCTTGATCCATTCGCCCTTGACCAGGCCCGGCTTGCCGGCGGCCACGACGACCAGGTCGGCACGGCCAACGTGGCCGGCCAGGTCCTTGGTGAAGCGGTGGGTCACGGTGACGGTGCAGCCGGCCAGCAGCAACTCCATGGCCATTGGGCGGCCCACGATGTTGGACGCGCCGACGACGACGGCATCAAGGCCGTACAGGTCGACACCGGTGCTTTCCAGCAGGGTCATGATGCCTTTGGGCGTGCACGGGCGCAGCAGTGGGATACGCTGCGCCAGGCGGCCAACGTTATAAGGATGGAAACCGTCGACGTCTTTGTCAGGGCGGATGCGCTCGAGCAGCTTGGACGCGTCCAGGTGCGCGGGCAATGGCAATTGCAGGAGGATGCCGTCCATCGCCGGGTCGTCGTTGAGGCTGTCGATCAGGTCGGTCAGGGCCTGCTGGGTGGTGTCGGCAGGCAGGTCGTAGGCCTTGGAAAGAAAGCCGACCTCTTCACAGTCTTTACGCTTGTGCGAGACATAAACCTGAGAGGCAGGATCGCTGCCGACCAGGATCACCGCGAGGCCAGGCGTGCGCAAGCCTTGCTGGCTGCGCTCGGTGACTCGTTTGGCGATCTGCTGGCGCAGGCTGGCGGCGATTGATTTGCCGTCGATAAGTTGTGCAGTCATTACGCGTGATTAACCATCGAGAGGGGGAGGAAAAGTGCGCGCATTCTCGCACGCCACGGCGTGAGGGCAAAGGCGCTTGGTCCGCAAATTGGCCTAACCCCTTAAATAAAATGAATTTTTTTCAAAAAAGATTTGACGGGTTTCCAGGCCCTCTATACTATTCGTCGCACTTGTCGGGCACAGCCTAGCACTGGTTAAGAAGGTCGAGCAGAATGGTTGTTCTGCAAGGCTGGAAGCACTTAGTTTGTAATCCTCCAAGAGTACAGATTAATAAGGCGCCCGTAGCTCAGCTGGATAGAGCATCCGCCTTCTAAGCGGATGGTCGCAGGTTCGAGTCCTGCCGGGTGCGCCATTAGGCAGCTTTGGCACAAGTAGCGCTATATGGTGGGCGTAGCTCAGTTGGTAGAGCACGGGATTGTGACTCCCGTTGTCGAGGGTTCGATCCCCTTCGTCCACCCCATATTTTGAAAGGCGCCAGATTAACCGTCTGGCGCCTTTGCTTTAAGAGCTTCAAGCGCGGATGTGGTGGAATTGGTAGACACACTGGATTTAGGTTCCAGCGCCGCGAGGCGTAAGAGTTCGAGTCTCTTCATCCGCACCAAATAAGGCCTTACTCGGTTTACATGCAGGGTGGGGTTAGACAAAGAAGTAGTTTGGTTTCTTTGTTAACGCAATATGGTGGGCGTAGCTCAGTTGGTAGAGCACGGGATTGTGACTCCCGTTGTCGAGGGTTCGATCCCCTTCGTCCACCCCATATTCGAAAGGCGCCAGATTTAACAGTCTGGCGCCTTTTTTGGTTTTGGCGGTTCGGTTTTTCGTGGCTGCGGGTTGTGGGTCGCGATGGCGATGCGTTTCATCGTATTTATGTGTCTCGATGATACTGCATTGTTATCTGCCTTCATTGCGAGGTAGGCCGTCAGGGAGATGGGCGACGATCCCTTCTATATATAGAGGGGCGGCGCAGAGCCCTGGCGTGATTGGCTTTATTTGTCACCGGGGCGGGGCGCGACAGTGCCTTCGTACCGATAAATTGCCGGCTGTTTACGGGCGTATTTCCAGTAGGGTGACTTCTTGAGTTTGACCCACTAGAATGCATGCCCTTGATTGGGGTCGGAAATGGCCGGCTAACGTCTGTGCAACGAGGAATATCCATGCAAGTTTCTGTTGAAAATACTACTGCTCTCGAGCGCCGCATGAGCATCACCGTGCCGGCTGAGCGCATCGAGACTGCGGTCAACAAGCGTCTGCAGCAGACTGCCCAAAAGGCCAAGATCGCTGGTTTCCGTCCAGGCAAAGTGCCAATGAGCGAAATCAAGCGCCGTTTTGGTGCTGATGCACGCAATGAAGCCGTCGGTGACGTGATCCAGGCTTCTTTCTACGAAGCAGTGGTTGAGCAAAAGCTGAACCCGGCTGGTTCGCCTTCGATCGAGCCCAAGTCCCTGGAAGCGGGCAAGGACCTGGAATACGTTGCCGTATTCGAAGTGTTCCCTGAGTTCGAAGTGGCCGGTTTCGACGGTATCGCTATCGAGCGCCTGAGCGCCGAAGTGGCTGATTCGGACCTGGACAACATGCTGGAAATCCTGCGCAAGCAGAACACCCGTTTCGAAGTGGTCGACCGTGCTGCCCAGAACGAAGACCAGCTGAACATCGATTTCGTTGGCAAGGTTGACGGCGAAGCATTCGCTGGCGGCTCCGCCAAGGGCACTCAGCTGGTGCTGGGTTCCAACCGCATGATTCCTGGCTTCGAAGACGGCCTGGTTGGCGCCAAGGCCGGCGAAGAGCGTGTCCTGAACCTGGAATTCCCTGCTGACTACCAGAACCTGGACCTGGCTGGCAAAGCCGCCGAGTTCACCGTGACCGTCAACAGCGTTTCCGAGCCTAAGCTGCCAGAGCTGAACGAAGAGTTCTTCAATCAGTTCGGCATCAAGGAAACAGGTATCGAAGGCTTCCGCACCGAAGTTCGCAAGAACATGGAGCGCGAGCTGCGCCAGGCTATCAAGTCCAAGGTCAAGAACCAGGTCATGGATGGTCTGCTGGCCTCCAACCCGATCGAAGTGCCTAAGGCCCTGCTGTCCAACGAAGTGGATCGCCTGCGCGTACAGGCTGTCCAGCAGTTCGGCGGCAACATCAAGCCAGACCAACTGCCGGCCGAGCTGTTCGAAGAGCAAGCCAAGCGCCGTGTGGTGCTGGGTCTGATCGTGGCTGAAGTGGTCAAGCAGTTCGACCTCAAGCCTGACGAAGATCGCGTCCGCGAAATGATCCAGGAAATGGCTTCGGCCTACCAGGAGCCTGAGCAGGTCGTGGCCTGGTACTACAAGAACGACCAGCAGCTGAACGAAGTACGTTCGGTTGTGCTGGAAGAACAAGTTGTGGATACTGTTCTGCAGAAGGCTAAGGTGACCGATAAAGCGGTCTCTTACGAAGAAGCAGTCAAGCCGGCGGAAGCAGCACAAGCCGACTGATTGTCCAACTCGTTGGAAATTCAACCATAAGCCAGCCTCGCGCTGGCTTATGCGTTTTCAAGACATGACTATTTGGGAGTAACTGCAGAGCATGTTCCGTAATTCCTATATTCAGCAGAACTCTGATATCCAGGCCGCAGGCGGCCTGGTCCCGATGGTTGTCGAGCAGTCCGCTCGTGGCGAACGCGCCTACGACATCTACTCGCGCCTGCTCAAGGAGCGAGTGATCTTTCTGGTGGGCCCGGTAGAGGACTACATGGCCAACCTGATCTGTGCGCAACTGCTGTTCCTTGAAGCGGAAAACCCGGACAAGGACATCCATCTCTACATCAACTCGCCGGGCGGTTCGGTGACAGCGGGCATGTCGATCTACGACACCATGCAGTTCATCAAGCCGAACGTATCGACGACCTGCATTGGCCAGGCCTGCAGCATGGGCGCGTTCCTGCTGACCGCAGGTGCCGAGGGCAAGCGTTACTGCCTGCCGAACTCGCGTGTGATGATTCACCAGCCACTGGGCGGTTTCCAGGGGCAGGCGTCGGACATTGAAATCCACGCCAAGGAAATCCTCTTCATCCGCGAACGCCTCAACACGCTGATGGCCAAGCACAGCGGGCACACCCTGGAAGAAATCGAGCGCGACACCAACCGTGACAACTTCATGAGCGCCGAAGCCGCACGTGAATATGGGTTGATCGACGCAGTGATCGAAAAGCGCCCCGCTTAATATAAGCCGCTCAAAATAGGGCTGGTCGGGTTTTCCGATCATCTGCGGGCTTGAAAAAGCCCGCATAAGCCTTCATCTTGTGTTGCAAGCCTATCGGATTTGGATCGAACGAATGACTGACACCCGCAACGGCGAGGACAACGGCAAGCTGCTCTATTGCTCCTTCTGTGGCAAAAGCCAGCATGAAGTGCGCAAATTGATTGCCGGCCCCTCGGTCTTTATCTGCGACGAGTGCGTCGACCTGTGCAATGACATCATCCGTGAGGAGGTGCAGGAAGCCCAGGCCGAAAGCAGCGCGCATAAATTGCCTTCGCCTAAAGAAATCAGCGGCATCCTTGATCAGTATGTGATTGGTCAAGAGCGTGCAAAGAAGGTTCTGGCCGTAGCGGTATACAACCACTACAAGCGCTTGAACCAGCGTGACAAGAAAGGCGACGAAGTCGAACTCGGCAAGAGCAACATCCTGCTGATCGGTCCTACAGGCTCGGGTAAGACCCTGCTTGCAGAAACCCTCGCTCGCCTGCTGAACGTTCCGTTCACCATCGCCGACGCCACCACCCTCACCGAGGCTGGCTACGTGGGCGAAGATGTCGAGAACATCATTCAGAAGCTGCTGCAGAAGTGCGACTACGACGTAGAGAAGGCCCAGATGGGTATTGTCTATATCGATGAAATCGACAAGATCTCGCGCAAGTCCGACAACCCGTCGATCACTCGGGACGTTTCCGGTGAAGGCGTGCAGCAGGCCCTGTTGAAACTGATCGAAGGCACGGTTGCTTCCGTACCGCCACAAGGCGGCCGCAAGCACCCGCAGCAGGAATTCCTTCAGGTTGATACGCGCAACATCCTGTTTATCTGTGGCGGCGCATTCTCCGGCCTGGAGAAGGTTATTCAGCAACGGTCTACCCGTGGCGGCATCGGTTTCAGTGCAGAAGTGCGCAGCAAGGAAGAAGGCAAGAAGGTGGGCGAGTCCCTGCGTGAAGTCGAGCCTGACGATCTGGTCAAGTTCGGTCTGATCCCGGAATTCGTTGGCCGTCTGCCGGTCCTGGCCACGTTGGACGAGTTGGATGAGGCGGCTCTGATTCAGATCCTCACCGAACCGAAAAACGCCCTGACCAAGCAATATGCCAAGCTGTTCGAGATGGAAGGTGTGGACCTCGAGTTCCGTACCGACGCGCTCAAATCGGTGGCCAAGCGGGCACTGGAGCGCAAGACCGGTGCACGTGGCCTGCGTTCGATCCTCGAAGGTGTATTGCTCGACACCATGTACGAAATCCCCTCGCAGTCCGAGGTGAGTAAAGTGGTGATCGACGAAAGCGTTATAGAAGGCAAGTCCAAGCCACTGTATATCTACGAAAACAGTGAGCCGACTGCCAAGGCTGCGCCAGACGCGTAAGCGTTTCGCAGTTTTGGTACAAACGAAGGGGCCTCTAGGGGCTCCTTTGTTTTTCATAAGGATTTTTACTGCGTGTAACTGCCAGCATTGAGCTTGTTTTTTTTACACGCAGCCCCCATCTTGGTTTCAAGCTTATTTTTCAACTGTCATAGAGGCGAAATCATGAAGACAACCATCGAATTGCCTCTCCTGCCGTTGCGTGATGTCGTCGTCTATCCGCACATGGTTATCCCGCTGTTCGTGGGGCGCGAGAAGTCTATCGAAGCCCTCGAGGCCGCGATGACGGGCGACAAGCAAATCCTGCTGTTGGCCCAGAAAAACCCTGCCGATGATGATCCAGGCGAAGATGCCCTGTATCGCGTCGGCACCATTGCCACTGTCCTGCAACTGCTCAAGCTGCCCGATGGCACCGTCAAGGTGCTGGTGGAAGGCGAGCAGCGCGGTGCGGTAGAGCGTTTCATGGAGGTGGACGGCCACCTGCGCGCCGAAGTGGTGCTGATCGACGAAGTCGAGGCCCCTGAGCGCGAGTCCGAAGTGTTTGTGCGCAGCCTGCTCTCGCAGTTCGAGCAGTACGTGCAGTTGGGAAAGAAAGTCCCGGCTGAAGTCCTGTCTTCCCTCAATAGCATCGATGAGCCAAGCCGCCTGGTCGACACCATGGCCGCGCACATGGCGCTGAAGATCGAGCAGAAGCAGGACATCCTCGAAATCATTGACCTGTCGGCCCGTGTCGAACACGTGCTGGCGTTGCTGGATGCCGAGATCGACCTGCTCCAGGTCGAGAAGCGCATCCGGGGTCGTGTCAAAAAACAAATGGAGCGCAGCCAGCGCGAGTACTACCTGAATGAGCAGATGAAGGCCATTCAGAAGGAGCTCGGCGACAGCGAGGAAGGCCACAACGAAATCGAAGAGCTGAAAAAGCGCATCGATGCTGCCGGCCTGCCTAAAGACGCCCTGACCAAAGCCACCGCCGAGTTGAACAAGCTCAAGCAGATGTCGCCGATGTCGGCCGAAGCCACCGTGGTGCGCTCGTACATCGACTGGCTGGTGCAGGTGCCGTGGAAGGCTCAGACCAAGGTACGCCTGGACCTGGCCCGTGCCGAAGATATCCTTGATGCCGACCACTATGGCCTTGAAGAGGTCAAAGAACGCATCCTCGAATACCTCGCCGTGCAGAAGCGCGTGAAGAAGATTCGTGGCCCGGTGCTTTGCCTGGTTGGCCCGCCTGGGGTAGGTAAAACCTCCCTGGCCGAGTCCATCGCCAATGCCACCAACCGTAAATTCGTGCGCATGGCCCTCGGTGGCGTGCGCGATGAGGCGGAAATTCGTGGTCATCGCCGGACTTACATCGGTTCGATGCCAGGAAGATTGATTCAAAAAATGACAAAGGTGGGTGTGCGCAACCCGCTGTTCCTGCTCGATGAAATCGACAAAATGGGCAGCGACATGCGCGGCGATCCGGCATCGGCCTTGCTGGAAGTGCTCGACCCTGAGCAGAACCACAATTTCAACGACCATTACCTGGAGGTCGACTACGACCTGTCCGACGTAATGTTCCTGTGCACCTCCAACTCCATGAATATTCCGCCGGCATTGCTGGACCGGATGGAGGTGATTCGTCTGCCGGGTTACACCGAAGACGAGAAGATCAATATCGCCGTCAAATACCTCGCGCCCAAGCAGATTTCGGCCAATGGGCTGAAGAAGGGCGAGATCGAATTCGACGTCGAGTCGATCCGCGACATCGTGCGCTACTACACTCGCGAGGCCGGTGTACGGGGGCTTGAGCGCCAGATCGCGAAGATTTGCCGCAAGGCGGTCAAGGAGCACGCGCTGGAAAAACGCTTCTCGGTGAAGGTCACGGCCGACGCTCTTGAGCACTTCCTGGGTGTGCGTAAATTCCGTTACGGCCTGGCAGAACAGCAGGATCAGGTAGGGCAGGTGACTGGCCTGGCGTGGACCCAGGTGGGCGGCGAATTGCTGACCATCGAAGCTGCGGTGATCCCCGGCAAGGGCCAGTTGATCAAGACCGGCTCCCTCGGTGACGTGATGGTCGAATCCATTACCGCCGCGCAGACCGTGGTGCGCAGCCGCGCCAGGAGCCTGGGGATCCCCCTGGACTTCCACGAGAAGCACGACACCCACATCCACATGCCGGAAGGGGCTACACCGAAGGATGGCCCGAGCGCTGGCGTAGGCATGTGCACGGCCCTGGTTTCGGCATTGACCGGCATACCGGTGCGCGCCGATGTCGCGATGACCGGGGAAATCACCCTGCGTGGCCAGGTATTGGCCATTGGTGGCCTGAAAGAGAAATTGCTGGCTGCACACCGCGGGGGCATCAAGACTGTGATCATTCCTGAAGAGAATGTTCGCGACTTGAAGGAAATTCCTGACAATATCAAGCAGGATCTTCAGATTAAACCGGTTAAATGGATTGACGAGGTCCTGCAAATTGCGCTGCAATACGCGCCGGAGCCCTTGCCGGATGTGGTTCCGGAGATAGTTGCAAAGGACGAAAAACGAGAGTCTGATTCCAAGGAAAGAATTAGCACGCATTAATGTGAATAAGCCTGGGGGCTTCCTTGACAGCTTTTTAGAGCCCTTGTTATAAAGCGGCTCTTAAGTGTCTGTAGGCCATTCAGCACTGGTTTTTGCTGTTTACCAAAAAACTTAGAATCATACTCAATAGATATATAAGGGGACTTAGAGTGAACAAGTCGGAACTGATTGATGCTATCGCTGCATCCGCTGATATCCCGAAAGCTGCTGCCGGCCGTGCGCTGGATGCAGTAATCGAATCCGTCACTGGCGCTCTGAAGGCCGGCGACTCCGTGGTACTGGTAGGCTTCGGTACTTTCTCTGTGACTGACCGCCCAGCTCGCACTGGCCGTAACCCACAGACTGGCAAAGCACTGCAAATCGCTGCTGCCAAGAAACCAGGTTTCAAAGCCGGTAAAGCCCTGAAAGAAGCGGTTAACTAAGCTTCGATCAAGCCTTTGCTACCCGGGTCGGACGCAGGTCTGGCCTGGCAGCGGAGCGAAAGCTGACCCAAGTATCCATCGGGTCGCCAAGCCGGGGGTGTAGATTCAACCCCCCGTCCGCTCCGCCAGTTACGAGAAGGCGCATCCTCGGATGCGCCTTTCTTCTATCCGGACTCTACCCACGCTCCACGGTTGCCAATTTTTGAAGTTCAACCGTTTCTGGGGGACGCATGCTGCAAAATATCAGGGACAATTCACAAGGCTGGATTGCCAAGACCATTATCGGGATCATCGTCGCATTGATGGCGTTCACCGGTATCGAGGCCATTTTCCAGGCTTCGACCAACACCAAGCAGGACGTGGCCAAGGTCAACGGTGAAGAAATCACCCAGACTGAACTGAGCCAGGCCGTCGACATGCAACGTCGCCAGCTGATGCAACAGCTGGGCAAGGATTTCGATGCTTCACTGCTGGACGAAAAACTGCTGCGCGAAGCGGCCCTCAAGGGCCTGATCGATCGCAAGCTGCTGCTGCAAGGCGCCGCCGACTCCAAGTTTGGCTTCTCCGAAGCTGCACTGGACCAGGTGATCCTGCAGACCCCGGAATTCCAGGTGGACGGCAAGTTCAACGCCGAACGCTTTGACCAGGTGATCCGTCAGTTGGGCTACAGCCGTCTGCAGTTCCGTCAGATGCTGACCCAGGAAATGCTGATTGGCCAGGTTCGCGCAGGCATCGCCGGCAGCGGTTTCGTGACCGACGCCGAAGTGCTGGCATTCGCCCGTCTGGAAAAACAGACCCGTGATTTCGCTACCGTCAATATCAAGGCCAACCCTGCGGCGGTGAAACTCACCGACGACGAGGTCAAGGCTTACTATGACCAGCACGCCAAGGAGTTCATGACCCCGGACCAGGTGGTCATCGACTACCTGGAACTGAAGAAGTCTTCCTTCTTCGATCAGGTCAGCGTCAAGGACGATGAACTGCAGGCTGCCTATCAGAAAGAAACCGCCAACCTTGCTGAACAGCGTCGTGCCGCGCACATCCTGATTGAAGTCAACGACAAGGTCACCGACGCGCAAGCCAAGGCCAAGATCGAAGAAATCCAGGCGCGCCTGGCCAAGGGTGAGAAGTTCGAGGCCCTGGCCAAGGAGTTCTCCCAGGATCCAGGTTCGGCCAACAATGGCGGCGATCTGGGCTTTGCCGGCCCTGGCGTCTACGACCCGGACTTTGAAGCAGCCTTGTACGCCTTGAACAAGGACCAGGTATCTGCACCGGTGCGCAGCACCTTCGGTTGGCACTTGATCAAGCTGTTGGGCGTTGAAGCACCGCAAGTGCCGACGTTCGCCAGCCTGAAAGACAAGCTGACCCGCGAGCTCAAGACCCAACAGGTCGAGCAGCGTTTTGTCGAAGCAACCAAGCAATTGGAAGATGCGGCATTCGAAGCCTCCGACCTGGCCCAACCAGCATCGGACCTGAAGCTGACCGTACACACCTCCGCGCCGTTTGGCCGTGAAGGTGGTGACGGTGTTGCGGCCAACCGCGCCGTGGTCACCGCTGCGTTCAGCCCGGAAGTGCTGGATGAGGGTGCCAACAGCAGCGCCATCGAGCTGGACCCGGAAACCATCATCGTGCTGCGTGCCAAAGAGCACCGCAAACCGGCGCAACTGCCGCTGGAAAGCGTTGCTGCGGCGATTCGCACACAGATGGCCAAGGAGCGCGCCAGCGCGGCTGCCAAGACTCACGCTGACGAGCTGATCGCCAGCCTGCGTGATGGCAAGACCCCGCTGAACCAGCCGGTCGACGGCCAGGCCTGGAAAGTCACTGAAGCGGCTACCCGTAGCCAGGAAGCGATTGACCCGGCCGTGCTGCAAGCCCTGTTCCGCATGCCCAAGCCTGCGGCCAAGGACAAGCCGACCTTCACCACCGTGACCCTGGCTGATGGCAGCCTGGTGATCGTGCGCTTGAACGGCGTCAACGAAGCGGCTGCCCCAACGGACGAAGAAAAGGCGCAATACCGCCGCTTCCTCGCTTCCCGTGTCGGCCAGCAGGACTTCGCGGCGTACCGCAAGCAGTTGGAAACCAAGGCTGATATCAAGAAGTACTGATGTCGCTTTGAACAAGAAGCCCCCGGCCTGAAAAGACCGGGGGCTTTTTTATGTGCGCTAGACTGGGTACTCGGTATCGTCGACCCAGGAGTTCCAAGCGTGTTGATTCAAGGAATGGATGGCTTGCTGATCCGCCGCGCCAGCGTGGCGGATGTTCCTGCCGTGCTGCAGGTGTTCGACGAGGTGATCGCCTGGTTCGTTGGCAGGGGCAATACCCATCAGTGGGGCACCGATCCCTGGTCGGCGTCGCCCCGGCGGGTCGCGCAAGTGGCTGAAGCCTGCGCGTTGCCCGGGGCCTGGGTTGTCGAGGACCCCGAGGGGCATCTCCGAGGAGCGCTGGTGTTGGGCGATCCCATGCCATATGTACCGTCGGCGACTGAGCCCGAGGTGTATGTGCGCCTGTTGATTGCCGCGCGTGACCCGAGTGTTCGCGGCCTTGGCCGGCGCATGATGGCCTTTGCCGATGACCAGGCCCGCGCAGCAGGAGTCACGGGCTTGCGTGTGGACTGCTACGGCGGCGGGACAGGGGATCTGGTGCGTTTTTATGAGTCCTGTGGTTACCAGCGCATTTCAACGTTCGACTTGGCGGGGTGGCCGGGCCAACTGCTGGGGCGCCGTCTGTGATGCACCGGCCCAGGCCAGCAGCATCAGAAGCACAACCGCCCAAGGAAAGGCCGTGGCGCCCCAACCTTGAAGCAATACACCACCCGCCAGGCCGCCACCGGCTATCCCCAGGTTCCACACGGTCACCAGCATGGATTGTGCGGCATCCGCCGACTTGCCCGCCGATTGGGCCAGTGCGGTTTGCAGCAATGCCGGCAAACCGCCGAACGCCAGGCCCCATAACGCCACGGCGATATAGATGACTGCCGGCACATTGATCCACAACGCCAGCGCCAGGGCGATCAGGCCAAACAGCGCACAGCTGGTCAGCAGCAAAGCGCGCAGCCACCGGTCAATCAATACACCTGCTAGCCAGATGCTCAGCACCGCCGAGAGGCCGAACACCAGCAGCACTCGGTCAACGTCTGCCTCAACCCCGGCGGGCACCAGCAACGGGGCGATGTAGGTGTACAGAATGTTATGGGCCAGCACGTAGGTAAACGTCACCCATAGCACCGGACGAACGCCCGGCAGGTTCAGCACCTCGCGCAGCCCCAGGCGTTTATCCGCCCGTTCGCCGGCAAAGTCCGGCAGTTGCCAGCGTGCCCAGACGAGCAGTACCAGGGTCAGCCCGGTCATGATCGCAAAGCTCAAGCGCCAGCCAACGGCGGTGCCGAGGAAGGTACCCGCGGGTACACCCAACGACAGTGCCAGCGGTGCACCCAGCATCGCCACGGCAATGGCGCGACCTTGCAGGTGTGGCGCCACCATTCGGCTCGCATACCCCGCCAGCAGCGCCCACAGCAACCCGGCGAAGACCCCGGCAAAAAAGCGTGCCACCAGGGTCAGCCCGTAATGGCTGGACAGCGCGGTTACGCTGTTGACCAAGGCAAACCCGCCAATGGCCAGCAGCAGCAAGGGCCGCCTGCGCCAGCCGCGGGTCAGCAGCGTCAGCGGGATGGCTGCCAGCAGGGAGCCAAGGGCGTAGAGGGTAACCAATTGGCCGACCAGGGCGGGTGACACGCCCAGGCCTTCGCCCATCTGCGGCAGAAGCCCGGCGGGCATGGCTTCGGTGAGGATGGTGATAAAGCCGGCGCTGGCCAGGGCCAGTAAACCGCCCAGGGGTAAGGAATCCCGCTGGGCTGATGCGGTGAGTGAAGGGCTGCTGCTCATGACGTTTTATCCAGGTAAAAGGGCAAGCAGGCAGAGTAGGGGGCTGTGACTGGCGGAAAAACAGGCTAAGGTTCCGAACTTATCGGACGCCGGTGTCCGTAATTGCTGGAGGCAGATCATGGACAGCTTGGGCAGCCTGTCGGTATTTGTGCAGGTGGCGCAGACGCTCAGCTTCACCGCCGCCGGCCGCGTGCTGGGGGTGTCGTCGTCGGCCGTGGGCAAAAGCATTGCGCGGATGGAAGAGCGCCTGGGCGTGCGGCTGTTTCACCGCAGCACGCGCAGTATCACCTTGACCAGTGAAGGTGCGCTGTTCCTTGAGCGCTCGCGGCGGATTCTCGCTGAGGTGGAAGCGGCCGAGCAGGAACTGACGGACGCCGCTGCAACGCCACGGGGCAAGTTGCGCATCAGTGTGCCGCAGGTGCGCGGCTTGTTGATGCCGGTGCTCAGTGACTTTATGCGCGCCTACCCGGAGATCGAGCTGGACGTGGATTTTTCCGACCGCATGGTGGACGTGATCGAGGAAGGTTTCGATGCAGTGATTCGCACCGGCAAGCCGGAAGATTCGCGTTTGATGGCCCGCCACCTGGGCCACTACCAGTTGGTACTCGTCGCCACACCGGGCTACTTCGCCCAACACGGCACGCCGCAGCAACCGCAGGACCTCAATGGCCACGCCTGCCTGCGCCACAAGTTCTGCGCCACGGGCAAGCTTGAGCCCTGGCCGTTGCGCCTTGCCCCGGGGGCTGCGGAACCGCTGTTGCGTACGCCGTTGGTCAGTACCACCATCGAGTCTCTCAAGCATGTGGTGCTCGAGGGCTTGGGCATTGCCTGCCTGCCGGACTACATGGTCAACCAGGCCGTGGACGAGGGGCGCTTGCAACGGGTGCTGGATGACTACCTGGAGCATCGGGGCAGTTTCTGGATGTTGTGGCCCGGTCGCCATACATCGGCCAAGCTCCGCGTATTTATTGACCATATGTGCGCCGGGCTTTTCCCAGCAGGCCCCGGTGCGTAACCCTGTGACGTTTTACCGACAGGAATGTGCGCGCCAAGGCCTCGTTCTGTTGCACAATACCGCCCAGACCGTTTTCCTCAGGAATATCAATGTCGACATCATTCCACTTGCGTAGCCTCGGGCTGGCGCTGGTGCTGGCGGGCGCCGCGGGCTGCTCGTCACCCAAGACCGCTATTTATGAACATGAAAACTTCGACGACTCCGGTACATTTTCCCGGGATTATCCGGTTACCGATGTAGCGGCGTGCGAGGCCGCGCGGCGCGCCTTGCTGAGCCAGGGCTACATCATCACCAGCAGCGATCCGAAACTGGTCGTGGGTAACAAGAGCTTCCAGCAGACCGGCGAAACGCACCTGCAGATCAGCTTCAACGTGGTCTGCGCCGATGATGGCAAAGGCAAGAACCACTCGACGATGTTCGCCAATGCCCTGCAGGATCGTTATGCGCTGAAGAAGGTCAACAACTCCGCAAGCCTGGGTGTGGGCGTGCTGGGGTCGGTGTCGATGCCGATCGGCTCTACCGATGACTCGATGGTGAAGGTGGCCAGTGAGACGGTGTCCGCGCCGAAGTTCTACGACCGTTACTTTGCGTTGGTGGATGTGTTCCTGCCACAGGAAGTGAAGAAGGCCGAGCATATCCCCGAGCAGCCCAAGGCCGACCTGGGTGTGCCGGAGCCGAAGGCCGCACCGGCTGCAGAGAAAGTCGAGGCGCCGAAGGAAGAGCCTGCCGCACCGGCTGCCTCGGAGCCGGTTGTGCCCGCGCCTGAGGCTGCACCGATTGCGCCGCAGGCCGAACCCGCACCCGCTGCCACCACGCCGGACCTGCCGCCGCCGACAGAAGCGATTCCGCCGCTGCCGACGCCTGCGCAGTAAATCAAACCGCTACGGGGTCAGCCTTGTCGACGTTGATCCCGTAGCGCTTGATCGCTTCACTGACCTTGTCGCGACCGATCACGCCGTCATCCGCCAGTGCCTTCAGGGCAGCCAGGGCGATGAAGTGGCGGTCCACCTCAAAGAACGCGCGCAAGGCTTCCCGGGTGTCTGATTGCCCGAAGCCATCAGTGCCCAGTGCGACAAAGCGTCGGCCCGGCACGAACGGACGGATCTGATCGGCGAACAGTTTCACGTAATCCGTCGCCACCACCACCGGTCCCGTTTGCCCGGCCAGGCATCGCTCGACGTAGCTCGCGCGCGGCTCACGCTCGGGGTGCAACAGGTTCCAGCGCTCCACCGCGTGTCCGTCACGGCGCAACTCGGTCAGGCTCGTCACGCTCCAAACGTCGCATTGCACGGCAAAGTCGTTGGCGAGCAGGTCGGCGGCTGCGATCACTTCGCGCAGGATCGACCCGCTGCCCATCAGTTGCACCTTGGCGTGCTGGCTGCCGCTCAGGCGGTACATGCCTTTAACAATGCCATCCTCCACACCTTCGGGCATCGCCGGGTGCGGGTAGTTTTCGTTGAGCAGGGTGATGTAGTAGTAAATATCCTCCTGTTCGACATACATACGCCGCATGCCTTCGCGAATAATCACCGCCAGTTCGTAGGCAAAGGTCGGGTCATAGGATACGCAGCACGGAATCACCGATGACAGGATATGGCTATGGCCATCGTCATGCTGCAGGCCTTCGCCCATCAGCGTGGTGCGCCCGGCCGTGGCACCCAGCAGGAAACCACGCGCCCGTGCATCGCCCGCCGCCCAGGCCAGGTCGCCGACGCGCTGGAAGCCGAACATCGAATAGAAGATATAGAACGGCACGGTCATCAGGCCGTGATTGCTGTAGGACGTACTTGCTGCGATCCACGAGGAAATGGCGCCGGACTCATTCAGGCCTTCCTGCATGATCTGTCCGTCCTTGCTCTCCTTGTAATAGCTCAGTTGCCCGGAGTCCTGTGGGGTATAGAGCTGGCCGACGGCGGAGTGGATGCCGATCTGTCGGAACAGGCTTTCCATGCCGAAGGTGCGTGATTCGTCCGGTACGATGGGCACGATCAGCTTGCCCAGGTGCGGGTCTTTCAGCAGCGTACCGAGGATGCGCACGAAGGCCATGGTGGTTGATATCGCGCGCTCGCCGGTGTCCTTGAGCTGAGTGGCGAAGGCGCTCAGTTCGGGGATCTGCAACGGTTCGACCGCCGTGTGGCGCGCGGGTACATAGCCGCCCAGGGCCTGGCGACGCGCGGCGAAGTAACGGGCTTCTTCGCTGTCGGCGGTGGGCTTGAGGTACGGAATTTCAGCGAGTTGCTCATCGGGCACTTCCAGGCCGAAGCGGTCGCGGAAGGCTTTGACGGCGTCGGCGCCCATCTTCTTCAATTGGTGGTTGATGTTCTGGCCTTCGCCGGCTTCGCCCATGCCAAAGCCCTTGACGGTCTTTGCCAGGATCACCGTCGGTTGGCCGCTGTGGCGCACGGCGGCGGCATAGGCGTTGTAGACCTTGTCCGGGTCATGGCCGCCCCGTGAGAGTTTCCAGATATCGTCGTCGGACAGGTCTGCAACCAGTGCCAGCAACTCCGGGTATTTGCCGAAGAAATGTTCGCGCACGTAGGCGCCGTTCTGGGATTTGTAGTTCTGGTAGTCACCGTCCACGCACTCCATCATGCGTTGGCGCAGCAGGCCGCTGGTGTCTTTTTCCAGCAGTGCATCCCAGCCACCGCCCCAGATCACTTTGATCACATTCCACCCGGCGGCGCGGTAGAGGCTTTCGAACTCCTGGATCACCTTGGCATTGCCGCGTACCGGGCCGTCCAGGCGTTGCAGGTTGCAGTTGACCACGAAGATCAGGTTGTCGAGTTTCTCGCGTCCGGCCAGGGAAATGGCGGCCAGGGATTCCGGTTGGTCCATTTCGCCATCACCGAGGAATGCCCAGACCTTGCGGCCCTGGTGTTGCTTGAGGTCACGAAACTCCAGGTAGCGCATAAAGCGCGCCTGGTAGGCCGCCGTGATCGGCCCGAGGCCCATGGACACGGTGGGGAATTGCCAGAAGTCCGGCATCAGCCGTGGGTGGGGGTAGGACGAAATGCCCTCGCCACCGGCTTCGCGGCGGAAGTTATCCAGGTGTGCTTCGCTGATGCGGCCTTCGAGGTAGGCACGGCCGTAGATGCCTGGGGAGGAGTGGCCCTGGATGTACACCAGGTCGCCGTCGAAGTTGTCGGTGCGGCCACGGAAGAAGTGGTCGAAACCTACGTCGTACAGCACAGCGGCTGACGCATAAGTGGCGATATGCCCACCCACACCGGAGTGTTTACCTGCACGCAATACCATGGCCATGGCGTTCCAGCGGATAAACGCGTTGATACGGCGTTCGATGACCAGGTTGCCGGGGTAGGGCAACTGGCGTTCCACCGGGATGGTGTTGACGTAAGGCGTGGTCACCCGCCCGTAGAAGTCACCATGCCGCGCCACGTCGAAATCCAGCAACTGATCGATCAGGTAATGGGCGCGCGGGCGGCCTTCGGTGGACAGCACCGATTCGATGGACTCCAGCCACTCGCGGGTTTCCTGTGGATCGACGTCGCGTCCGACTGCGTTATTCGAGGTCATGTGAGGCTCCAGGGTAGGCGGATTTCAAGTGACGGGCTCCTTGTGGGAGTGTCGTCAAAGTTGTTGCAATTGCAACTACAAGGCCGAATCTAGCGCGGGATGAGCTACTATTGCAACCTTCTTGAAATCCGCCGGATGGTGTTGCATGTCGTCGAAAGAGCCCGATGTATGGTTCCGTTTTGTCAGGGCCCACAGAACCGTCATCCGTGAAATCGAGCGCCGCCTGGCGGCCGCCGACTTGCCGCCTTACGCCTGGTACGACGCACTGTGGGGCCTTGAAAGCGGCCCCGAAGGCACCCGCCGCATGCACGAATTGGCCGATGTGCTGGCCATCGAGCGCTATAACCTCACGCGCCTGGTAGATCGCCTGGAAAAGGACGGCCTGGTGCTGCGTTCACGCTCCGACGGCGATGGCCGCGCGGCCTTTGCATCTATCACCGATGCCGGCCGGGCGTTGCGTAAAAAAATGTGGAAGATCTACGAAAGTACGGTGGACGAGTTGTTCCTGTCGCAGATCGAACCGCAGCAGCGCCAGGCGTTTGCCGAGGCGTTGGAGCGTACCGCCGGGATGGCGGTGGAGGCGGGTGTTCAAACCCGTGGTCGACGCAAGTCTGAAACTTGATGCAGACCCCATGTGGGAGGGGGCAAGCCCCCTCCCACATTGGAATGCATTCCCGTCCATTTCCGTGCATCCCTGATTGCAATCGCGCCTCAAAACCCCGGTGCTAAATTCGTACAACGCTGCTACGTTTAATCCTGGAGTGCAGGAACGTCATGACGTCGACATTTTTTCGTCATCACGGCACTTTAGGCTGGCTGTGCAGGTCATTTATCTGCAGCCGCTTTTAATTCAAAACAAGGAGCCCACCATGGACGAATACCAGGAAGAACTGCTGGAGTACCAGGCCTTTGAACTGGATCCTCTGGATCCGGCCGATGACGCCACCGAGCTGTAAGACCGACTTCAGGCGGAATGCCGCTGACTGCGGCGAAATTCCCCTGGGGTCTGGTTGTTCCATCGCCTGAACGCCCGTTGAAACGCCTGGGCCGAGGCAAAACCGAGCAAGTACGCGATTTCGCCGAATGCCAGTTCCGTATCGCGAATGTAGGTCATGGCCAGGTCGCGGCGGGTATCGTTGAGAATCGCGCGAAACTGTGTGCCTTCTTCGGCCAGTTTGCGGCGCAGTGTCCAGGTCGGCAGCTTCAAGCGCGCCGCCACTTCTTCCAGGTCGGGTTCCCGGCCGCCATTGAGCATCGGCCCGAGCAAGCGGGTAATGCGCTCGCGCAGGCTGCGGGTGCGGGTCAACTGCTCCAGTTCCCGTTCACACAGTTGCAGCAACAGGTGCCAGGTACTCGGACAATGCTGCGGGTTGCGCAGGGCCAGGGTTTGCTGGCTCAGGCGCAGTTGATTGGCGTCGGCGCCGAACTGGATCGGGCCATCGCCCAGCAGCGCGTACTGTTCGCTGTAGTCCGGCGCTGCAAATTCGATTTCAATCCGTTGCGCCTGTACCGTTTGCTGGGCCAGGCTCGAGAGTTGCTGCAGCCAGCCGGCGATGATCGAGTCCACCACGAAGCGGTTGTAGGCGTTATAGGGGCTGATGGAATAGAACCGCAGCCAGGCGCCTTCGGCGTCCTCGTGGAAACTCGATTGCCCGCGATAGTTGGAGCCGTACAGCGCCTCGAAGCGGGTCAGGGTGCGCGCTGCCTCGCGCACATTGGGCGCCTGGGCGGCGGTGACCCCGGCCAGCCCGGCCTGGCTCAGGCGGCTGAGCTGGCCCATGCGCAGGCCCAGGCCGGGGTCGCCGGTGAGTTGGATGGCCCCATGGCCCAGGCGCATATAACGCGGGATCGACAAGCGTGCACCCGCTTCGGCGAGGCGCGCGGGGTCGAGGCCGTATTGCAGCAGCAGCGGTTGCGGGTCGAGGCCGTGGCTGTGGATCGCGTCGGCCAGGGTGTGCACGAAGCCCACCGACAGATCCCCCAGGCGCACCGGCTTCACGGGGCTACAGCCAGATATTCAGCAGGCGCGCGCCACGGGCGTCGCCGTCGGCGCTGATCTGCCCGTTGCTGCTGAGAAAACTGTGCCCGGCCGTGCCCAGGTCCCAGAACTGCCCACGCAGGAATACGCTCATGCCCGCGGTTGCCTGGCTGACGGGTTGTTGGCTGATCAGGGTGAGGCGTCGCCAGGCCTCACCTTCGCTGAGCTCTTCAGGCTTGAGGCTGATTTCCGGTGGCGTGGACACGCTCTTGAAGCCGCGCCATGGTCGATCCCAGGTATCGCGACCGAGCACAAAGGCCGGCACCGCAATCAATTGCGCACCTTGCTCGTTGAGCTTGCGATAGTTGTCCGGGTACCAGCTGTCACTGCCGACCAACACGCCGAGGCGCCCGGCCGGGGTGTCGACCACGCTGACGATGTTTTCGTCACCGGGTTCGATAAAGCCGCGTTCATCGTAGATCGGATAAAGCTGGCGCTGGGGATCGCCGAGGGGCAAGCCGTCCGCCGCGAACACCACGCTGGCGTTGTACAAGGCGCCATGGCCGACCTGCAGTTGGCCCTGGCTGACGCTGGGGTTGGGCAGGGCGATGGAGCCGGCCACCAGCGTGACGCCAAACTCCTTGGCCAGGCCGCCGAACAGCACCTGGTAGTCCCGCGCCATGCCGGAGGCTTTCATACGCAGGTAGGCGTCATCGGTGCGGTTATCGCCGGTTGCGCTGATCCAGGCACGGGCAAACAGCAGCGGGTTGCTGACCGATAGCCAGTTCATCGCATCCTTCACGTGCAGCGCCTGGTACACCTCATTTTTTTCACCGGTCAACATCAGCCAGGTACCGATATGTTCAGGCAGCACTACGATGGTTTTTTCGTTGATCAACCCCTGGTCCCGGGCCTTTTGCAGATAGGCCGCGAGCTTCAGGTGCAGGCGTTCCAGGCTCTGGTAATCGGCGGGAAACAGCTCCGGCTGGATGCCCAGCAAGTTGCCGCGATCGGCGGGCAGGCCTTCGTTGACGGCGAGGGTGATGCGCAGGTCCGACAGGTAATGCGCCACAGGGCGCTCCTGGGTCCAGACCAGATACGCGGCGACGGCGGCAACCAGGGCCATGGAGACGGTAAAAGCGAGAAGTTTACGCATGGGGCAACAGACAACAGACCGGGTGCAGGGTTCGCGACTAGGGTAGGGCCCCTGCAACGGCTTGCCAAGGGGCGCTGTGCATTTGGATCAATAACTTGTCAGTTTCAGTCATTGAGCCGTCGTCCACCGCCTCTTAGTCTGTGGGACATAAACCGATGAGGTGCCATTCGAGCCCCTCACGTCCCGTGATGATCCGTTGTGGAGCTGTACCATGACCGCTGCTGCCTACCCGCACCTGCTGGCCCCGTTGGACCTGGGTTTTACCACCTTGCGCAACCGCACCCTGATGGGCTCGATGCACACGGGCCTGGAAGAAAAGCCCGGTGGTTTCGAACGCATGGCGGCCTACTTTGCCGAGCGCGCCCGTGGCGGCGTGGGCCTGATGGTCACTGGCGGCATTGGCCCGAATGATGAAGGCGGGGTGTATTCCGGCGCGGCCAAGCTCACCACCGAAGAGGAAGCGCAGAAGCACAGGATCGTCACGCAGGCCGTGCATGAGGCGGGCGGCAAGATCTGCATGCAGATCCTCCACGCCGGCCGTTACGCCTACAGCCCAAAACAGGTGGCGCCGAGTGCGATCCAGGCGCCGATCAACCCGTTCAAGCCCAAGGAGCTGGACGAGGAAGGCATCGAGAAGCAGATCCAGGATTTCGTCACCTGCTCGCTGCTGGCCCAGGTCGCCGAGTACGACGGCGTGGAAATCATGGGTTCCGAAGGTTACTTCATCAACCAGTTCCTCGCCGCCCACACCAACCACCGCACCGACCGTTGGGGCGGCAGCTACGAAAACCGCATGCGCCTGGCGGTGGAGATCGTGCGCCGGGTGCGCGAAGCCGTTGGCCCGAACTTCATCATTATCTTCCGCCTGTCGATGCTCGACCTGGTGGAAGGCGGCAGCACCTGGGAAGAAATCGTGCAGTTGGCCAAGGCCATCGAGCAGGCCGGCGCGACCATCATCAACACTGGTATCGGCTGGCACGAAGCGCGTATCCCGACCATCGCCACCAAAGTACCCCGTGGCGCGTTCAGCAAAGTCACGGCCAAATTGCGCGGTGCGGTGCAGATCCCGCTGATCACCACCAACCGCATCAACACACCGGAGATTGCCGAGCAGATCCTCGCCGAAGGCGATGCCGACATAGTCTCGATGGCGCGGCCGTTCCTCGCCGACCCCGAGTTCGTCAACAAGGCCGCCGCCGGCCGCGCCGATGAAATCAACACCTGCATCGGCTGCAACCAGGCCTGCCTGGACCACACCTTTGGCGGCAAGTTGACCACCTGCCTGGTCAACCCACGCGCGTGCTACGAGACCGAACTCAACTACCTGCCGGTCAAGCAGATCAAGAAAATCGCCGTGGTCGGCGCCGGCCCCGCAGGCCTGGCCGCCGCGACCGTGGCGGCTGAGCGTGGCCACCAGGTGACCTTGTTCGATTCGGCCAGTGAGATCGGCGGCCAATTCAATATCGCCAAGCGCGTACCGGGCAAGGAAGAGTTTTTCGAGACCCTGCGCTACTTCAATCGCAAGTTGCAGACCACCCACGTCGAGCTGTGTCTCAACACCCGGGTCGACACCGCGCAGCTGGTGGCGGGCGGTTACGACGAGATCATCCTGGCCACGGGCATTGCGCCACGCACGCCGGCGATTGCGGGGATTGAAAACCCCAAGGTGCTGAGCTACCTGGACGTGATCCTCGAGCGCAAGCCGGTGGGCAAGCGCGTCGCGGTGATCGGCGCCGGCGGCATTGGTTTTGACGTGTCGGAATTCCTTGTGCACCAGGGCGTGTCCACCAGCCTCGACCGCGAAGCGTTCTGGAAGGAATGGGGCATCGACACCCAGTTGCAAGCCCGTGGCGGCGTGGCCGGGATCAAGCCTCAGCCCCATGCCCCGGCCCGTGACGTGTTCCTGTTGCAACGCAAGGCTTCCAAGGTCGGCGACGGCCTGGGCAAGACCACCGGCTGGATCCACCGTACCGGCTTGAAGAACAAGCGCGTGCAGATGCTTAACAGCGTCGAGTACCTGAAGATCGACGATGACGGCCTGCATATCCGCATCGGCGCCGAGGGTGAGCCGCAGCTGCTGGCCGTGGACAATATCGTCATCTGCGCCGGGCAAGACCCGCTGCGCGAACTGCAGGACGGCCTGGTCGCCGCAGGGCAGAACGTGCACCTGATCGGCGGCGCCGATGTGGCGGCCGAGCTGGATGCCAAGCGCGCGATCAACCAAGGCTCGCGCCTCGCCGCCGAGCTGTAAGACGACGCAAGGGGTGGTGTTAGACTACCGCCCCTTTTTCCATGCAGATGCCGCCCGATGGGTCCCTTTGACTGGCTTCCCCACACGCCCCTTGAAGCCATGCGGCTCGATTGGTTGAACGGCGTCGAACTGGCCGTGCTGCGCCTGGACCGCATCGACCCGCTGATCAGCGGCAACAAGTGGTTCAAGCTCACCAAACATCTGGCCCAGGCACGACAGGCCGGTGCCAGCGGCGTCATCAGCCTTGGCGGGGCGTACTCCAACCATCTTCACGCGCTGGCAGCGGCGGGCAAGCGTTTTGGTTTCGCCACTGTCGGCCTGCTGCGTGGCCATCCCCAGGACACCCCCACCGTCCTCGACCTGAAAGCCTGTGGCATGCACCTGCATTGGCTGGGCTACGGCGGTTATCGCGCGCGCCATGAGCCGGGTTTCTGGCTGCCGTGGCGCGAGCGCTATCCCGATCTTTACCCCGTGCCCGAAGGCGGAGGCGGGATGGCCGGGGCATTGGGTTGCGGGGTCTTGGTCGAGCAGGCACGCCGGCAATTGAGCACCGTGGGCTGGGCCGATTACGACGCCTGGTGGCTGGCGGCGGGCACCGGTACGACGTTGGCGGGGTTGGCGCTGGCGGAGGCGGGCGCGCATCCGGTGTATGGCGCAATGGCGGTACCGGATGATCATGGCGTGGCGCAGAACGTGAGTGCCCTCGTGCAGGGCGGTTATGAATTGCTGGACGCCAGCCGGGGTGGCTTTGGGAAGGTTGATCCGCTATTGCTCGAGTTTATCGAGAGCACTGAACAGGCCTGCGGTGTACCGCTGGAGCCGCTCTATACCGGCAAGGCGTTGCTGGCGTTGAAGCAGCAGATCGAGGCCGGGCGTTTCGTGCCCGGCACTCGCCTGATCTTCGTGCATACCGGTGGCTTGCAGGGCCGCCGAGGGTTTACAGCCTAGCGCGCTTACCCGGCATCATCCGCAACGCCGTGTTATCGCGCATCACATAATGATGAAAGATCCCCGCCAACGCATGCAGGCCGATCAGCCAGTAACCGATCTTGCCGAACAGCACATGCCAGCCCTCGATCTGCTTGGCCAGCGCCTTGTTTTCAGCAATCAGCGGCGGCAACTCGATCCCATAGAACATCACCGAATGCCCCTCGGCACTGACGATCAGCCAACCGGCAATCGGCATGCCGATCATCAAGGCGTACAGCGCGAAGTGCATCAGCGTGGCCAGCAGGCTTTGCCATTGTGGCGGGGCGGGGACGATCTTGGGTGCAACCCCCAGGCTGCGCGCGAACAGGCGCAGCCACACCAGCACAAACACGGTGAGGCCGAACATGAAGTGCATCTCGACGATCAACGTCCGTGCACCGCTGCCTTTGGGGAACTGGCCGCGTAACTCAATGCAGGCGTAGACCACCGCCAGCAGCACCACCATCAACCAGTGCAGCGCAATCGACATGGTGCTGTAGCGCGTATCGGAATTTTTCCACGGCATCGCTGGGTTCCTCACTCATCAGGGCGAACCTTCGTTCTTTGGCGACGAAGTCCTTTTACTGTAAGCCTGTTTTGCGCGGTTTGCCCGACGCGATGCCGTTGTCTTGACCTCTATCAGTCGCTTTGCGGCATTTCACCGCGGGCCAGGCGCTGGTTGATGTCGGCGATGACGGCCGGCAGGTCGGTAATGGTGTCGATCAGGTAGTGGGGGCGCGAGCCTTCGAACATCGCTTCGATACGCGTGCGTTCGCTGGCCAACGTGGCACTGTCGAGGGCGCGAAACTGCGCGTAGGTCAGGCCCAGGGCGTTGCCGGAGCAGGTCAGGGCCACGGTCCACATCCCGGCGCGACGGCCTTCGAGGATCCCCGGCACGGTGTCGTCGACCTTGACGCACGCCGCCACATCGTCGATGCCCAGGGCGATCACGTTGGCGAGTGCCTGGGCTGGCCATGGGCGGCCGTTGGGCACTTCGTCGGTGGCGACCACGTGGTCGGCGACGTAGCCGTTGGTGGCGGCCAGGGCGACCACTTTGTCCATGACTTGCTTGGGATAGCCCGAGCAGGAGCCGATTTTGATACCTTGCCCGCGCAGCTGGCCGATGGTGTCGAGGGCACCGGGGATCAGCGCCGAGTGCTCGGCGATTTTCTCGATCTGCAACGGCATGAAGCGCTGGTAGATGGCGGTCACGTCGTCATCGGTGGGCGTGCGGCCGAATGCCTGGCGGTAGCGCTCGGCGACTTGCGGCTGGTCGCACAAAGTGCGGATATGGTCCCACTTGCCCATGCCCATCGGGCCACGGGCTTCTTCGATGGAAACCTGCACATCGAATTCGGCGAAGGCCTCGACAAAAATCTGCGTGGGGGCGAAAGAGCCGAAGTCGACCACGGTGCCGGCCCAGTCGAGGATGACGGCCTGGAGGGTGTTGGGGTTTTGATAGTTCATGGTTCAGATCCTGTGGGTAAGGGGCAATCAGATGTCCGACACTTCCATTTCTTCCAGCACCTCGGCGATCGCCTTGACCGCTGCGCGCATCCCTTGCGTATCGACATGGCCGATGCAGCCCACGCGGAACGTCTCCACCTGGGTCAATTTGCCGGGGTACAGAATGAAACCCTTGGCCTTGACCCGTTCGTAGAAATCCTTGAACTGGTAGCGCGGGTCTGTCGGGGCATGAAAGGTCACGATGATCGGGGCCTGGATCGCCGCGGGCAGGAAGCTGCGCAGGCCCAGTGCGGCCATGCCGTCGAGCAAGGCCTGGCAGTTGTCGGCATAGCGTCGGTGGCGCGCGGGCAGGCCGCCTTCTTCCTGGTATTGCAGCAGCGCTTCGTGCAGGGCGGCGACCACATGGGTCGGCGGGGTAAAGCGCCATTGTCCGGTCTTGGCCATGTAGCTGTGCTGGTCGAACAGGTCCATCGCCAGGGAATGGCAGTTGCCCTGGGCGGCGGCCAGCGTCTGTTTGTTCGCGAAGACGAAGCCCATGCCCGGCACGCCTTCCAGGCACTTGCCGGAGGCGGCGATCAGTGCGTCGAACGGCACCTCGCGGGCATCGATCGGCAGGGCGCCGAAGGAGCTCATGGCGTCGATGATCAGGCGCTTGCCGTGGTGTTTGACGACCTGGGCGATCTGCGGCAGCGGGTTGAGGATGCCGGTGCTGGTTTCGCAATGGATCAACGCAACGTGGGTGATGGCGCTGTCTGCCGCCAGCAGGCGGTCCACATCGGCGGCGGTAGCAGGCTCGTCCTCGGCGGTTTCAAAGGTGCTGAAATCACGGCCGAGCACTTCGCAGATCCTGGCCAGGCGCTTGCCGTAGGCGCCGTTGATCAGCACCAGCACCTTGCCGTCACGCGGTACCAGGGTGCCGATGGCCGCCTCGACCGCAAAGGTGCCGCTGCCTTGCAACGGCACGCAATGGTGGCTGCCTTCGCCGTAGAGGATCGCCAGCAATTGTTCGCAGACGCTGGCGGTGAGTTGGTTGAAGCGGTCATCCCATGAACCCCAGTCCACCATCATGGCCCGGCGGGTGCGGTTCGATGTGGTCAGGGGGCCGGGGGTCAGCAGGATCGGCGCGGCAGTGGTCATCTCAAGTCCTCGCAAGGCATCGGGGTTGAAGCTACGGCGCCTAAATTGCAGTTTGGCTTGTCATCAATCAAATTGTTTGTTGTTATGCGAGCTATCAGTGAGGCCGATAATGATGAACCTGTTCCAACTGCGCGCGTTCGACGCCGTGGCCCGTGAGGGCAGTTTTACCCGTGCTGCCGCGCGGCTGTTCATCAGCCAGCCGGCGGTGACCGGGCATATCAAGGCCTTGGAGGAGCACTACCAGATTCCGTTGCTGCGCCGCACCGCGCGGCGGGTGGAGTTGACCGAAGAGGGCGCGCGGCTGGCGGCGATCACACGGGCGATCTTTGGCCTGGTGGACGAAGCCCAGACGATGCTGGAGGCCAACCGCCAACTGCTGAGCGGGCGCCTGGAAGTCGCGGCGGACGGCCCGCACCTGGTGATGCCGATGATTGCCAGCCTGCGCGCGCGCTACCCCGGGATTACCGTCAACCTGCGCCTGGGCAATGCCCAGGAAACCCTGGCCGCGCTGTTGTCCGAGCATGCGGATGTGGCGGTGCTCACCGAAGTGGAACCGCGCAACGGTCTGCACCTGCAACCGTTGAGCGAGTCGCGGATGTGCGCATTGGTGCCGGCCAGTCACCCGTGGGCGCAGCAACCCGAGGGTATCCGCCTTGAGCAACTCAACGATGTGATCATGGTGCTGCGCGAGCCCAGCTCGATCACCCGGCGTACCTTCGATGAGGCCTGCATGGCCGCGAATGTGCAGCCCAAGGTGTTGCTGGAACTGGACAGCCGCGAGGCGGTGACCGAAGCCGTCGCCGCTGAGTTGGGGGTGGGCGTGGTCTCGTCCATGGAAGTCAGCCCCGACCCACGGGTGCAGGCGGTGCCGATTGAGGGCGAGGGGCTGGTCAACCGGCACCTGCTCGGTTGCATGGAGCGGCGCCGCTCGTTGCGCCTGATTCAGGCGGTTTTCGAGTTGGCGCCCTGAGGGTTTTTGGTGGAACGATGCGTTCTTGCGCTATAAACTCTGCCCCCAAAGCGCCGGCCAGTAGACGTTTCGGCGCGATGTATAGAAGAGAGTGAGTCATGGGCGCACAGTGGAAAGTCAAACATAAAGAAGCGGCATCCAATGCCAAGGGCAAGATCTTCGGCAAGCTGGTGAAAGAAATCACCATCGCCGCCCGCAACGGTGCTGACACCGCGACCAACGCCCACCTGCGTCTGGTGGTGGAACAGGCCAAAAAGGCCTCGATGCCCAAGGAAACCCTGGAACGCGCGATCAAGAAGGGCGCCGGTCTGCTCGGTGAAACCGTGCAATACCACCGCGTGACCTACGAAGGGTTCGCCCCGCACCAGGTGCCGTTGATCGTCGAGTGTGTGACCGACAACATCAACCGCACCGTGGCGGAAATCCGCGTGGCGTTCCGCAAGGGGCAGCTGGGTGCTTCCGGCTCCGTGGCCTGGGATTTCAACCATGTCGGCCTGATCGAAGCCTCGCCGGACACCCCGGATGCCGATGCGGAAATGGCCGCGATCGAAGCCGGTGCGCAGGACTTTGAAGACGGCGAAGAAGAAGGCACCACCCTGTTCATCACCGAGACCACTGACCTGGACGCCGTGCAAAAAGCCCTGCCGGAACAGGGGTTCACCGTGCTGTCGGCCAAGCTGGGCTACATCTCGAAGAACCCGGTGAGTGGTTTGACCGATGAGCAGATGGCTGAAGTCGAAGCCTTCCTCGAAGGTTTGGACAACCATGATGATGTGCAGGATATGTTCGTCGGCCTGGCGGGCTGATTTATCAACTGAAGAAACGCGATCCAAATGTGGGAGGGGGCCAGTCGAGTCGTCGCACCGCCCCTCCCACATTTGTTTAGTGGTGTTGGATGGATTGCAGCATGGCGTTGATTTCTTCGAAGCTCGGCCGTGCCAACACGTCGGGCTGGCAACAGCTTTTCTGCAAATCCAACAGCACCTCGTCAGACAACCCCGCCTCAACCCGCTCCAGCAATTCCCCCAGCAGCACCCCGAACGCGCGCACTTCAATGCGTTGCAAGGCTCGTGTTTCCAACGTGTCTGCCTTGGCATGGAACGACGCCGCGCCAAAGTCCCCGAGCAAACAATCGCCCGCTTCATTCCACAGGATATTGTGCCCGTACAGGTCGCCATGGGTGATGCCGTGCCGGTGCAGATGCGCCGCCACGGAGGCGATGCCCCGGGCCATGCGCAAGGCTGTGTCGAGGCTGAAGCGGGTGGCGGGGGCGTAGACATCGCGGGTGCAGGAGGCCAGGCTCGGCAGGGCGGCGAGGTTGCGGTAGCTCGGGTCGATCAGGTCCATGACCAATGCGGCCTGGTCCTCGGGGGCACCCACCACGCGGCCTTGCACCTTGATCAGGTTAGGGTGCAACCCGGCGGCGATGCAGGCCTGCATTTCGTGCAGCGGCGAGCCGTCGCTGGTGATCGTGCCTTTGTACAGCTTGACGGCGACGGGCTTGGCCATGGGTGTCCACAGGGCCTTGCGAATCACCCCCGAGGCACCTTCGCCCAGCACCTCGGCCAGTTCCAGTTCCGTCCAGGGAATAGCCGCTGTCGCGTCGTCCACCGCTACATCCACGGCCATTTCCACCGGGTTGCCCGCATAGGCCAGCCACGTCAGGCTCGGCAGCGTCAACAGCCACTCGGGCAGGCGCGTGAGGCGGTTGGAGGCAATGCGGATCAGCTCCAGGTTGCTACAGTTGGCCAGGCTCTGCGGCAACTGCGTCAGTTGGTTCCCGGCGAGCATCAGTTTCTGCAGCAGCGGCCGCTCGCCCAACTCGCTGGGTAACTGGCTGATGCGGTTGTCGGTGAGGATCAGCCAGCGCAGCAACGGCGGCAGCGCGGCGGCGGGCACGTGGCTGATCTGGTTGGCCTTGAAGCCGATCATGCTCAATTTGGCGCACCGGCCCAGGCATTCCGGCAGTTCGGTAAAGGCGTTGTCCGAGCAGAACAGCACGCGCAGGTGCGGCAGGCGGTGCAGGTCGTCGGGCAGGCGGCTCAGGGCATTGCCGCTGAGGTTGAGGATTTCCAGGGAGTCGGCCAGCCCGAAGATTTCCTCAGGAAATTCGGTGAGCCCGCAGGACAGGTCCAGGCGCGTAATGCCGGCCAAGTGGCCGGCCTTGAGTTGGGCGAGGGTATTCATGAACGGCGCGGTCACTCGGCAAGGGGGCGTAAAAGGCGCTCATGATACCGGGTCGCACGCCCGTTGCGGGTCGGCCTGTTGCAATTGGTTCAGGCGGCTGGCGGTGCGCGCCAGGTCGATGGCCTGGCCGCTCATGGCCTGTGCCAGCGGTTGTTCGCCGATCAGGATCAGGTGCTTGTCCTTGTCGTAAAGCACGTCCACCAGGTTGATAAAACGTTGCTGCACGGCGATCGGGCAGTCTGCCAGGCGGGGCAGTCCGTCGATGACCCAGTGATCGAACGCCTCGCACAGCAACAGGTAGTCCATCACCGCCGTCAGCTGTTCGCACAGGTCGTTGAAGGTGAATACGATGGTGCGTGCATGATGCTGGCGGCAGATCAATGTGCGGTTGCCCACCGTCAGCGTCTGCGTCGGGCCGCCGCTGACAGGCAGGCCGAGCGCCGCACGCTGGGCCTGCGTGCCAGGCCACAGGTAACAGCCGGTGGTAAAGCGCTGCACGGCATGGGCCTGGGGCAGGCTGCGAAAGTCCTCGGGCGAACTGACTTCCAGCACGTCCATACGCGCGGCAATCAAGTCGATCACCGGCTTGAAACGCTCGTGGTACAGCGGGTTGGGCAACAGCCCTTCGGGTGGATAGTTGGAGGTGACCAGCACCCACACGCCACGCTGGAACAGGGCCTTGAACAGCCGGGTAATCAGCATGGCATCGCCGATGTCGTGCACGTGGAACTCGTCGAAACACAGCACACGGCAGCCGTCGAGCAACTCGTCCAGGGTCATGGCCAAGGCATCGTCCGTCGCCTGGTGCGTGAACATACCGCGGTGCAGTCGGGCGAAAAACTCATGGAAATGCACCCGTTGTTTCTCGGCGATGGGCAGCGCCTGGAAGAAACCGTCCAGCAGCCAGCTTTTGCCGCGCCCCACCGGGCCGTGCAGGTACAGGCTGCGGGTCGGCTGGCTGGCGAGCAGGTGCCGGGTCTGGCGCGCCATCGCGGTGATGGCCTGGGCTTGACCAGCACTGAGGGTGTAACCCTGTTGCCGGGCTTTGTCCTGAAAGAACGTCTGGATGGGCGTGTCGTCCAGTGTGTCGGTTTTTTTACCGAGCAAACGACGGATAAGGGGGAGCACGGCCAATGCGAGTCACTCTGTAATGCGGTGGTCGCTTACTTTAGGGCGCCGATGGCGATTTGACCAATCTAGAACGGCTGCAGGGGTGGCGTCGGCTGGCCGGCCGGGCTGACCACCGCATAGTTGTAGCCGCCGCCGGACCAGTATTGCGCTTGCAGTCCATCCGCCGTGCGCTCGCCACGGGGCAGGAAACCGTTGTCCGGGCCCGGTGGGCGGATGTAGAAGCTGATGCGCCGACCTTGTGCGTCCTGGTACAGCACCATGGCGGCGGCGCCTTGATCGGTGGTGAGCAGTCGTCCGCTGACGGGCGTGAAGCCCGCCTGGCTCAAGTCCGGCAGGCGATGGGCTTGATTGAAGTAGCGGTCGAGCCACGCCTGCATCGTGCCGCGGTCCTGGCCGTTGTAGTCGGCGGGCATGATGCCCTCCTGGGCAAACAGGCGGAACGCTTGCATCGCATCGGCCATCGGCAGCAGCGGCGGTTGCGTGGCTTCACGGGCCTGCCAGCCGCCGAGGCCACCGAGGCTGACGGCCATCAGCAGCACTGCGGCGGTGGCAAAGCGGCGGCGCGTCTGGTGCTTGAGGCGCTGGCGAATCAGTGCCGGGTCCAGCGCCGGGTTGGCCGGTTGTTGCAGGGCGCCGCTCAAGGACGCGCGCAGCAATTGCGCGTCCTGCTGCCACGCCTGCACTTGGGCCGCGACCTCGGGGTGGGCGGCCAGGTAGGTTTCGAGCACACGGCGATCACTGTCCAGGAGTTGGTGATCGACGTAGGCATGCAGGTCGCGTTCGCTGGGGGGCAGGCTGATCATTTGAGTATCCGCAGGGAAGGGCTGGCGATGTCGCCATCGCTGAGTTGACGCAACGCTTGGCGCGCCCGGGACAGGCGCGACATCACGGTGCCGATCGGCACCTCGAGTATTTGCGCGACTTCCTTGTAGCTCAAGCCCTCCACCGACACCCACAACAGCAGCGCGCGTTGTTCGGTGTTGAGTTGGTCGAAGGCTTGCAGGGTCGCCTGGGCGATGACGGTGCGTTCCACCGACGGCTGCGCGTCATCGCGGCCGGTAAAGAATTCCAGCATGCGTGCATAGCGCCGGGTGCGGCGGTGGGCATCGAGGAACTGCCGGTAGAGGATCGAGAACAGCCAGGCGCGCAGGTCGCCCTCGATGCGCTTGTCGGCCCAACGGGTGATCGCCCGCTCCAGGGTCGCCTGCACCAGGTCGTCGGCACTGCTGGCGTTACGGGTCAGGGACACAGCGAAACGCCGCAGCCTGGGGATGAGTTCACGTAACGGTTCGTCGAGTTCATGCATGGGTGTCTGGCTGGTCACTACGCTGGGACTAGAGAGACGTCCGGCGTGAACGGTTATTCCCTGCCGTGGAAAATAAATCCAGGGCCTGGGAATAGAGTGGATCGGCGTTCGTCTTAATGCTCCGACCTTATGGTTACCCCCAAAGGCCTTCAGGCCCTGGAGTCTGTTCATGGTAGATCACTCATCACCGCCACGTCCCCCGTTAAGCACGGCGAGCCTGATCGCACGACTTGCGGGTATTGGCGCCGTGGTTGCAGTTATGGCCGGGGCATTTGCCTACGTCAACGGCAGCCTCGACCCACAACGCCTGCGTCCGAAAACCCTGGTCGATGCCCTGGAAACCAACAATGGCGTGCACCCGGGATTCCGGCGTAACCATGCCAAGGGCGTGTGCGTGGCCGGGTATTTCGAAAGCAGTGCCGAGGCGCGCGTCTACTCCCGCGCCGAGGTGTTCAGCGCGGCCAGGACGCCGTTGATCGGCCGCTTCGCCTTGCCCAGCGGCAACCCCTATGCGCCGGACAGCAGTGTGCCGATCCGCAGCTTTGCCGTGCAGTTCAGTCTGGCTAATGGCCAGCAATGGCGCACCGGCATGAACAGCATGCCGGTGTTCCCGGTGGGCACGCCCGAGGCGTTCTACCAGATGCTCAAGGCCGGCGCGCCGGACCCGGCCACCGGCAAACCGAACCCGGCGAATATGTCGGCGTTTTTTGCCGCACACCCTGAGGCGGCGCCATTCCTGGCGTGGGTCAAGACGGCCAGGCCATCGGCCAGTTATGCGACCGAAACCTATAACGGTATCAACGCGTTTTACCTGGTGAGTGCCGAGGGCAAGCGCCAGGCCGTGCGCTGGGGCGTAGTGCCCCAGATTCAGGATGCAGCGGGGGAGACCGCACCAGCGGGCGCCGACTTTCTGGAGAAAGACCTGGTGCAACGCCTGGCCTCAGGGCCGTTGCGTTGGCAATTGAACATGACCCTGGCCAACCCCGGCGAGCCGCTGGAGGACGCGAGCAAACCCTGGAGCGGTGAGCACAAGGTGTTGAATGCCGGCACCCTGGTGCTGCAAAGCAGCCAGCCCCAGGCCGACGGCGATTGTCGCGACATTAATTTCGATCCGTTGATTTTGCCCAGCGGCATCGAAGCCTCCAATGATCCGCTGCTGGCTGCACGTTCGGCGGCGTATGCCAGTTCGTACCTGCGCCGTGCCGGTGAAGTCAGCCCCTTGCACACTGCCCCAGCGGAGTCGAAGCCATGAATGCCCAACCACGGGTTTTTGCGCCCCTGGCGCGCCTGCTGCACTGGTTGATGGCGCTGATGGTCATCGCCATGTTGTTTATCGGCGCAGGCCTGGCGGCGTCAGTGTCGGAGCGGCATGAGTGGTTGATCCACCTGCACAAGCCGCTGGGGATCGCGATCCTGGTGCTGGTGATCGTGCGCCTGGCGGTGCGCTTCTCCACCCGCCAGCCGCCGTTGCCGTCTGACTTGCCGCTGTGGCAGGTGCTGGCAGCCAAGGCGTCCCATCTGGTCTTGTATGGGTTGATGCTGGTGTTGCCGCTGCTGGGCTGGGCGATGATTTCGGCGGCGGGCGACCCGGTGATGCTCAGCAGTTCGGTGCAGTTGCCGGCGCTGGTGGCGGCGGATGCACCGCTGTTTGCGCTATTGCGCAAGGCCCATGGGTATCTGGCCTACCTGCTGTTCCTGACGGTACTGCTGCACCTGGCGGCGGCGCTGTTCCATGGGTTGATTCGGCGCGATGGTGTGCTGCAGAGCATGACCGGCACCAAGGACTGATGCCGGGGGCCAGGGGCGTTAGCGCAGGACCGTGACGATATCGGCCACGCTGCTCAAGACGTCCTTGGCCAGCTGTTTGGAACGTTCGCCCGACCAACCGGTTTTCGGATTGGGGGCGTCGTCGTTGTCCTTGAACGGCATTTCCAGGGTCAGGGACAGGCAGTCGTACTGCTCGCCGACGGCATTGCAGGCCAGGGTCATATTGGCTTCGCCCGGCAAGTCGCGGGTGTAGCCGTGGGTGGTTTGGAAGTCACGGGTCAGCGAACTCAAATGGCTGCGGAAGCGTTTTTCCAGCGCTTCGATACGCGGGGTGTAGCCGGGGTTGCCTTCGCAGGCAGCGGTAAACACGTAGGGGATTTCTTCGTCGCCGTGGATGTCGAGGAACAGGTCGACACCGTATTGCTGCATTTGCTGTTGCACGAACAGGACTTCCGGGCTGATCTCCTGGCTGGCGCTTTGCCAGGCGCGATTGAGGTCCTGGCCCATGGCGTTGGTGCGCAGGTGACCGTGGAAGGCGCCGTCGGGGTTCATGTTCGGCACCAGGTACAGGTCGGCAACGGCCAGGAGCTTTTTCATCTCGGCATCGCCATCCTGTTGCAGGCGTTCGATGATGCCCTCCATGAACCATTCGGCCATGTGCTCGCCGGGGTGCTGCTGGGCAATGATCCAGACATTGCGCCGGCCTTCGCCGCCTTTGCCACGTCGCAACAGTTGGATATCGCGGCCCTCGACACTTTTGCCGGTGGCCAGCAGTTGGGTGCCGGCGTACTTCAGGGCCTGGTCGATCAGCCAGTCGTGGCGTTCGCGGCTGTAGGGCTCGAAGTAGGCCAACCAGGCATGTTTCTCACGGGTTTCGAGGCTGATGTGCAGGATCTCGCCGTCGAAGCGGGTAGGGACTCGGAACCAGTTGACGTGATCATAAGACGCGACAGCGTTGTAGCCGCTCCAGGCGTGCTTATACGAAGAACCACCGGCGTTGCTCAGGCGAAAATTATGGGTGTGACCCACGTGCATGCCTTCGGCTTTGAAGTGGAACCATTGGTAATGGTGGCTGCGGGTATCGGGCTGGATGGCCAGCAGCAACTGGTAGGCGTCGCTGGCGTCGAGCACCTGGATATTGCCACTGTCGAAGTCGGTGCTGATCTTGATGGAGGTCAAGGCCACGGTCATAGTCTGGTTGCCTGAATATGAGTGTTGTGGCGGCTATATTACACAGGAGTCTGGTAAAGCCTGGATGCAAAATTGTTGCGGGGGAGGGGGGCGTCGTCCGTGACGCCGCCGCAGCTTAGAATCTATGAGATTGATTCTCAAGCGCTATTTCGCAGAGATGTGCGCTGGAGCACTGGACTGGCTTTCTTTTGGCGATGGTCTTTTGCTACCATGCGCGCCATCAAGCAACACACAGTCTTCATTAGCCTGAAGCCATGCCAGGGAAACTGGCAAAAAAAAGACCCGGCCAAAGAGCCGGGTCAAAAACCGTGATTAGCCTGATGAGGAGATATTCCAAGAGTCCGACCTAAGGTCCCTTGGTCTATCGACTGATCTCGCGATCAGCTGGGTCCAATAATAATCATTATCATTTGCAAGTCAAATGTTTTTATCCGTGGGATAGAAATATTTTTCCTTCGCGGCTGTTATCCGTTCGCCCGAACCTCCGGTGCCCGCAACGACCGCTCGACCATCGCCTTTGCCATATCAATCAAATACACCACTGAAAACGCCAGGTCGCGCTGGTTGCCCTGATGGCTGCTCGCTGATTCGTAGGCCGTGGCGGCGGCACTGCGCAACAGGTCCGAGGCGTGCACCAGGGCTTCCTCCTGGCTGATGCCGGGCTTGATGGCGAAAAAGCTGTCATCCGGGACGGGTGCTGACATATTTTCTTTCAAGTAGAAGTCCAAGGCACGCTGGGCAGCACCGCTGCTGCGCAGGCCTTGCACGTCATCGTTTTCGGGTGTTTCAGGCAGGGGATACGGGCTCGTCGTCATAAGGGGCGGTACTCTGGGTGGGTGTCGAAAACCTTATGCCCGATGATAGTACGTATCGTATTTATGTCGTTTTATGGATTACTACAAACTGTTTATTGCCCTGGAAACTGGCTGACGTATTGTCGGCGGCCATGGATAAATGGATAGCGTTGGTCAAGGCCAACATGAAAGACCGCAAGGTCACCCAGGGTGAGTTGGCTGAACGCTTGGGCATGTCCCAGGGGGGCGTTGGCCACTGGCTCAACAAGCGCCGCGTGCCGAGCCTGGCGGATATGAACCGGGTGCTGGCAGAGTTGGGGCTGGGCGACCTGGAAGTGGTGCAGGAGCTGCGTGAGAAGGCCGACGAGGTCGTAGACCCGGCAAGACAGTACACGGCGTATTTTCGCTACCCGGTCAGCGAGTGGAAAGGCCTGGGCGAAATCCGCGAAGAGCGCCCGGCCTATGGTGCCGCGCGCTTCGAACTGACGGATTACCACGCCCGGGGCGACGCCTACTGGCTGCCGGTGACGAGCGACGCCATGACCGCACTCAGCGGCCCGAGCATCGCAGCAGGGATGATGATCCTGGTGGATCCGGCCATCGCCGCCGAACCCGGCAAATTGGTAGTCGCCCAACGGGCCGGCAGTACCCAGGCGACCTTCCGGCAGTTGCTGGAAGAGAGCGGCCAGCTCTACCTGGTGCCGCTCAACCCCACCTACCCGAAACTGCTGTTCACCGTTGATTGCCGCATCCTCGGCGTCGTCGTGCAGGCCACGGTGAAGTTCTAGTCCGCCGTTTCGAGCTCCACCAACGCACACCCCTCGGCAACCATTTCGCCCTCCTGGCAGAACAGCGCCTTGACTACCCCGGCCTGGGGCGCGCGGATACTGTGCTCCATCTTCATCGCTTCGAGCACCACCAACTGGGTGCCGGCCTCGACCGTTTGGCCGACGTCCACCAGCACCCGCACGATGCTGCCGTTCATCGGTGCCGTGAGGCCGCCCTGGTGCGACTGGCTGGCCTCGACAGCAGCAATCGGATCGAACAGGCTCACGCCCTGCATCTCGCCGTCCCAACGCAGGAAAACCCTGTGCTCGTTGCGCACTGCCAGATGTGAACGACGGACGCCCTGGTGTTCGATCACTAACTGTTCGCCCTGCAATGTCGCGGCGATGGCGGCCAGTGTCACCAGGCGGTCCTGGCCATTGCAGCTCAAGTGCAGCGAGACCTCGGCGGGCAGTCCTGCACGGAATCCACGGGTGTCCGCCCATGGCCCGTCACCTGGGGGCAAGCTCTGCATGAAGGCAGAACCTGCGGCCTGCCAGAATTCATCGCTCAACGTCCCGGCCACCGGCAGAAGTTCGTCCTGGTAGCGCGGAATAAATCCGGTATCCAACTCGGCCGCCGCAAATGCCGGATGACCAATAATGCGCCGCAGGAAGCCCAGGTTGGTCTTCAGCCCACCCACGGCAAACTCGTCGAGCATGCTCAGCAAGCGCAGGCGTGCCTGCTCACGGTCTTCACCCCAGGCAATCAGCTTGCCGAGCATCGGGTCGTAGAACGGCGACACGTCGTCTCCTTGCGCGACACCACTGTCCACGCGGCGCCCCGGGCCCGGCGCGGACTCGCGATACAGCGCCAGGTGCCCGGTGGCGGGCAGGAAGTCATTGGCCGGGTCTTCGGCGTACAAGCGCACTTCAATCGCATGGCCGATCAGCGGCACCTGCTCCTGGGTGATCGGCAGCGCCTCGCCCTGGGCGACGCGAATCTGCCAGGCCACCAGGTCCAGGCCGGTAATCGCTTCGGTGACCGGGTGTTCCACCTGCAGCCGCGTGTTCATCTCCATGAAGAAAAACTCGCCGCGCGCATCCAGCAAGAACTCCACCGTGCCCGCGCCGACATAACCGATGGCCTGGGCCGCACGCACCGCCGCTTCGCCCATGGCCTTGCGCTGTGCAACGCTCAGCCCCGGTGCCGGGGCTTCCTCGACGACCTTTTGGTGGCGGCGTTGGATCGAGCAGTCCCGCTCATTGAGGTACAGGCAATGCCCGTGCTGATCGGCAAATACCTGGATCTCTACGTGGCGTGGCTTGAGCAGGTATTTCTCCACCAGCATCTGCCCATTGCCGAAGGACGACAGCGCCTCACGCTGGGCCGAGGCCAGGGCGTCGGCGAGCTGGCTGACATCCTCCACCACCTTCATGCCCTTGCCGCCGCCCCCGGCCGTGGCCTTGAGCAGCACCGGATAGCCGATGCGCTCACAGGCGTCGCGGAAGGTTTCCAGGTCCTGTTCCGTGCCGTGATACCCCGGCACCAGGGGCACGCCGGCGGTTTCCATCAGGGCCTTGGCGGCGGACTTACTGCCCATGGCGTCGATGGCCGAGGCGGGCGGCCCGAGGAAGATCAGCCCCGCCGCCTCGATCGCACGGGCAAACCCGGCGTTTTCCGACAGGAAACCGTAGCCTGGGTGAATGGCCTGGGCACCGCTGGCCTGGGCGGCGGCGATCAATTTGTCGATTTGCAGGTAGCTCTCGGTGGCTTTGCTGCCCCCCAGGTCGACGCGAATATCCGCCTCGCGGCTGTGTCGCGCATCACGGTCGACGGCGCTGTGCACCGCCACGGTGGTCAGGCCCATGGCCTTGGCGGTGCGCATCACCCGGCAGGCAATCTCGCCGCGGTTGGCCACCAGCAGGGTGGTCAGCGTGCTCATGAACGCGGCTCCTGGGGCTGCCAGCTGGGCGGGCGTTTTTGCAAAAAAGCGCGCAAACCTTCCTGGCCTTCGGCGCTGACACGGATGCGTGCAATGGCATTTTCGCAATAGCGGCGCAGGGCGGGGGTGAGCGCGCCGTTACCGACTTCGCGCAGCAGGTCCTTGCTGGCGCGCATCGCCGCCGGGCTGTTATGCAGCAGGTGGGTGATCCACTGTTCCACCTGTTGGTCCAGTTCGCCAATCGGGTAGCTTTCCGCCAGCAGGCCGATTTCCCGGGCACGCTGGCCGCCAAAGCGCTCGGCGGTCAGGGCATAGCGCCGCGCCGCCCGCTCGCCGATGGCTTGCACCACGAACGGGCTGATCACGGCCGGGGCCAGGCCGATGCGGACTTCCGACAGGCAGAACTGCGCGTCATCGGCGCCGATGGCCATGTCGCAGCAACTGATCAGGCCCAGCGCGCCGCCGTAGGCCGCGCCTTGCACCACCGCCAGGGTGGGGATTTTCAGCTTGGCCAGGTTGTACATCAGCTCCGCCAGTTCGCGGGCGTCGTCCAGGTTGGTGTGGTAATCCAGTTCGGCCGACTGCTGCATCCACGCCAGGTCGGCACCGGCGCTGAAGTGCCTGCCGCGCCCCCGCAGGACCAGGAAACGCAGGGATGCATCACCTTGCACATGGTCGAGGGCGATGATCAGTTCGCGGATCATCTCGGCGTTGAACGCGTTGTTCTTGGCTTCTCGGCTGAGCCACAGCGTGGCAAAGCCACGGCTGTCGGTGATCAGTTCGAGGGTATTGAAATCGCTCATGGGTACGGCTCCATTTACATGCGGAACACGCCGAAGCGGCTCGGCTCGATGGGGGCATTCAGCGCGGCGGACAAGGCCAGGGCCAGCACATCGCGGGTCTGCATCGGGTCGATGACGCCGTCGTCCCACAGGCGTGCGCTGGAGTAATAGGGGTGACCCTGGGTTTCGTACTGGTCGAGGATCGGCTGCTTGATCGCCGCTTCCTCTTCAGCGCTGAAGCCGACGCCTGCCCGTTCAGCCTGTTCACGCTTGACCTGCACCAGCACGCCCGCAGCCTGTTCGGCACCCATCACGCCGATGCGTGCGTTGGGCCACATCCACAAAAAGCGCGGGTCATAGGCGCGGCCACACATGCCGTAGTTGCCGGCGCCGAAGCTGCCGCCGATGATCACCGTGAATTTCGGCACCTTGGCGCACGCCACTGCAGTCACCAGCTTGGCGCCGTGCTTGGCGATGCCACCGGCTTCGTATTTCTGGCCGACCATAAACCCGGTGATGTTCTGCAGGAACAGCAGGGGAATCCCGCGTTGGCAGGCCAGCTCGATAAAGTGCGCGCCTTTTTGCGCGGCCTCGGCGAACAGAATCCCGTTGTTCGCCAGGATCGCGATCGGGTAGCCGTGCACATGCGCGAAGCCGCACACCAGGGTGGTGCCGAACAGCGCCTTGAACTCATCGAACACCGAGCCATCCACCAGCCGTGCGATCACTTCGCGCACATCGAACGGCTGCTTGGCATCGGCCGGGATCACGCCGTAGAGCTCTTCGCTGCTGTACAACGGCGCCACGGGCGTGCGTTGCAGCAATTGGCCTTGCTTGCGCCAATTGAGGTTGGCCACGCTGCGGCGGGCCAGGGCCAGGGCGTGTTCATCACTGTCGGCATAGTGGTCGGCCACGCCGGATATCCTGCAGTGCACGTCGGCACCGCCGAGGTCTTCGGCGCTGACCACTTCACCGGTAGCCGCCTTCACCAATGGCGGGCCGGCCAGGAAGATCGTCGCTTGGTTACGCACCATGATCGCTTCGTCGGCCATGGCCGGCACGTAGGCGCCACCGGCGGTGCACGAGCCCATCACCACGGCGATCTGCGGGATGCCCTGGGCACTCATGTTGGCCTGGTTGAAGAAGATCCGCCCGAAGTGCTCGCGGTCGGGAAACACTTCATCCTGGCGCGGCAGGTTGGCGCCGCCGGAATCCACCAGGTAGATGCACGGCAGGCGGTTCTGTTCGGCGATGGTCTGGGCGCGCAGGTGTTTTTTCACCGTGAGTGGGTAGTAGGAGCCGCCTTTGACCGTGGCGTCGTTGGCGACGATCATGCATTCGACGCCTTCCACGCTGCCGATGCCGGCAATCACCCCGGCGGCCGGCACGTCTTCGCCATACACCTGATGGGCGGCCAGTTGGCTGAGTTCAAGGAACGGCGAGCCCGGGTCCAGCAGGCGATTGATGCGCTCGCGCGGCAGCAGTTTGCCGCGTGAGGTGTGACGCTCCTGGGCCTTGGCGCCGCCGCCTTGCTGCACGTGGGCGAGCAGAGTGTGCAGGGCGTCGACCTGTTGGCGCATCGCCGCGCTGTTGCTGGCGAACTCCGCTGAGCGTGGGTTGAGCTGGGTGTGCAAGGTGGCCATGGGACGCTCCTTCAGCGGGTTTCGTTGAAGAGTTCGCGACCGATCAGCATCCGCCGAATCTCACTGGTGCCGGCGCCGATTTCATACAGCTTGGCGTCTCTCAGCAGGCGCCCGGCGGGGAATTCATTGATATAGCCATTGCCGCCGAGGATCTGGATCGCGTCGAGGGCCATTTGCGTGGCGCGTTCGGCGCTGTACAGGATCACCCCGGCCGCGTCCTTGCGCGTGGTTTCGCCGCGTTCGCAGGCCTGGGCCACCGCGTAGAGGTAGGCGCGGCTGGCGTTGAGCTGGGTGTACATGTCGGCGACCTTGCCCTGGATCAGCTGGAACTCGCCGATGCTTTGACCGAACTGCTTGCGATCGTGGATGTAGGGCACGATCAGGTCCATGCACGCCTGCATGATCCCGGTGGGGCCGCCGGACAACACCACGCGCTCGTAATCGAGGCCGCTCATCAGCACTTTCACGCCGCCGTTGAGCACGCCGAGGATGTTTTCCTCCGGCACTTGCACGTCATCGAAGAACAGTTCGCAGGTGTTGGAACCACGCATGCCGAGCTTGTCGAACTTGTTGCTGCGGCTGAAGCCTTTCCAGTCGCGCTCGACGATAAACGCGGTGATGCCGTGGGGGCCCCTTTCCAGGTCGGTCTTGGCGTAGATCACATAGGTGCTGGCGTCGGGGCCGTTGGTGATCCAGGTCTTGCTGCCGTTGAGCACATAGTGGTCGCCGTGTTTGTCGGCGCGCAGTTTCATCGAGACCACGTCGGACCCGGCGTTGGGTTCGCTCATGGCCAGGGCGCCGACGTGTTCGCCGCTGATCAGTTTGGGCAGGTACTTGAGTTTCTGTTCGTGAGTACCGTTGCGGTTGATCTGGTTCACGCACAGGTTGGAGTGGGCGCCGTAGGACAACGCCACCGAGGCCGAGCCACGGCTGATTTCTTCCATGCTCACCACGTGGGCCAGGTAGCCCAGGCCGGCGCCGCCGTATTCTTCCGGTACGGTGATGCCCAGCAGGCCCATGTCCCCGAACTTGCGCCACAGGTCGGCGGGGAACAGGTTGTCGATGTCGATCTGTGCCGCACGGGGCGCGATTTCCTTGGCCACGAAGGACTGCACCTGGTCGCGCAGCATGTCGATGGTTTCACCGAGGGCGAAGTTCAGGGACGGGTAACTCATGGACAGGCACCTTAATGTGAGCTTTGTTGTTGTGTGGATGGCGCGCCAGGGAAGGGCGCTCACCTTTACGTTAACGTAAGCTTGCGTTACGGTGCTGTCAATCGTAGTTTACGTTTACGTCAACCTACAAAAAAGACAACAGGGGTCGTTATGGATCAACTGCATCCGAGCTACAGCCGTGGCTCCCAGGACAAGGCCTTGCTGGCCATGACCATTGGCCAGGCCTTCGATCACACCGTGGCGCAGCACCCCGATGGCGAGGCCCTTGTGGTACGCCATCAGCAGCGTCGCTACACCTGGCGGCAACTGGCCGAGACCGTCGAGGTGCACGCTCGCGCGTTCCTGGCCTTGGGTATGCAGACCGGCGACCGCCTGGGTATCTGGGCGCCCAATTGCGCCGAGTGGTGCATCAGCCAGATCGCCAGCGCCAAGATTGGCGTGATCCTGGTCAATATCAACCCGGCGTACCGCAGCAGTGAACTGGACTACGTGCTCAAGCAGTCCGGCTGCGAGTGGCTGGTGTGCGCCGGCGCGTTCAAGACCTCCGACTACCACGCGATGTTGCAGGCATTGCAGCCTGAGCTGCGCGGCATGATCAGCCTCGACCCCAGCCCGCCCCCGGGCTTCCTGCCCTGGTCGGAACTGGCGGCCCTCGGTGCGGGCCTGCCGCCCGAGCAGCTGCACAGCCGCCAGGCCAGCCTGCACTTCGATCAAGCCGTCAATATCCAGTACACCTCCGGTACCACCGGTTTCCCCAAGGGCGCCACCCTCAGTCATCACAACATCCTCAATAACGGCTATATGGTCGGCGAAAGCCTGGGCCTCACCGCGCAGGACCGCCTGGTGATCCCGGTGCCGCTGTACCACTGCTTCGGCATGGTGATGGGCAACCTGGGCTGCATCACCCATGGCACCACCATGATCTACCCGAATGACGGCTTCGATCCGCTGCTGACCCTCACCGCCGTCGCCGAAGAACGTGCCACCGGCCTGTACGGCGTGCCCACCATGTTTATTGCCCTGCTCGATCACCCACGCCGGGGCGAGTTCGAGCTGTCCACCCTGCGCACCGGCATCATGGCCGGCGCCACGTGCCCCATCGAGGTGATGCGCCGGGTCATCGGCGAATTGCACATGGGCGAGGTGCAGATTGCCTACGGCATGACCGAGACCAGCCCCGTATCCCTGCAAACCGGCGCGGATGACGATCTGGAGCGCCGCGTGACCACCGTCGGCCGCACCCAGCCGCAACTGGAAAGCAAGATCATCGATGAAGCCGGTAACACGCTGCCCCGTGGCCAGGTCGGCGAACTCTGCACCCGTGGCTACAGCGTGATGCTCGGCTACTGGAACAACCCCGACGGCACCCGCGAGGCCATCGACGCTGCGGGCTGGATGCACACCGGCGACCTGGCCACCATGGATGCCCACGGCTATGTGTGCATCGCCGGGCGCAACAAGGACATGATCATTCGCGGTGGCGAAAACGTGTACCCGCGCGAGGTGGAAGAGTTTTTCTTCACCCACCCGGCGGTGGCCGATGTGCAGGTCATCGGCATTCCGGACGAGCGCTACGGCGAGGAGATCGTGGCCTGGGTCAAGCTACATCCCGGTCATGTGGCCAGCGAACTGGAACTGCAGGCCTGGTGCAAGGGCCGCATCGCGCATTTCAAGACGCCCCGGTACTTCAAGTTCGTGGAGGAGTTTCCGATGACGGTGACGGGCAAGATCCAGAAATTCCGCATGCGCGAGATCTCGATCGAAGAGCTGGGGGCAGGGCAGGGTTAAAGGCCAGAAAGCACAAAGGGGACCCGAAGGTCCCCTTTAATTTGTCGTTGCGTGCTCTTTTTTTATTATTGAGGGGCGGTCTATTGTTGTTTTTGGCAACCGTTACCCTTTACCGCTGTTTTTGGCGACCCCCATCCGGGGTCAAGAGCAAACGTATTTTTTTGAGCGCTGACCTGCTTCTTCGTTAACGATCCAACCAGTGGGTAGCTACCTGAGGTAGTTTTATTTTTCTCTAACCGGTTGCGGGTTTCGGCATGCCGTACCCTGCGAAGCACATCTTCTCCAAAAAAATCTGTTAGCTGCGTCTCTGCCGTGTTGTTTTTGTTATGTCAGAGTCGTTTCGTCTTATTTTTATTAGGTTTGGCGCTTTTTATTCTTGTTATGCCATAGAGATAGCAGAAGGCGTGCCAACTTTTTAAATCCCTTTAAAATCAATAAGTTAATTTTTTAGTAGGCCTTGACCTACAGAAAATACGACAAAATATGTTCCCGTGTTACTCGATGTGTAGCCGTGCGGTAACACATTGTCACGGCTACGCTACTCAACCGGCTGTCCGCGCCTTGGCTACGCGCGAGCCCGTGGGGCGGCCGAGGACATGGCTGATGTGCAGGCCCGCGCGAATCAATGCATCCAGGTCGATGCCGGTGTCGATCCCGAGGCCATTGAGCAGGTACAGCACATCTTCGGTGGCGACGTTACCGCTGGCGCCCTTGGCATAGGGGCAGCCGCCGAGGCCTGCAATAGAGCTGTCGAATACCGTGATGCCTTCCAGCAGGCCGGCATAGATATTGGCGATGGCCTGGCCATAGGTGTCATGGAAGTGGCCTGCCAGTTTGTCCCGTGGCACCTGCGCGCCGACCACCTCGAACAGCCGCCGCGTGGTGCCCGCCGTGCCGGTGCCGATGGTGTCGCCCAGGGACACCTCGTAGCAGCCCATGGCATACAGCTCCCGCGCGACCGCCGCCACCTGTTCCGGCGCAATCTCACCTTCGTAAGGGCAACCCAGCACACAGGACACATAGCCGCGCACGCTGATGCCGTGCTGCCTGGCCGCCGCCATGATCGGCGCAAAACGCTCCAGGCTTTCGCTGATGGAACAGTTGATATTGCGCTGGGAAAACGCCTCGGAGGCTGCGGCAAACACCGCCACTTCCTTCACGCCCGCCGCCAGCGCGTCCTCGAAACCACGCAGGTTTGGCGCCAGCGCACCGTAGGTTACGCCGGGCTTGCGCTGGATCTGCGCGAACACGTCGGCGGAACCGGCCATTTGCGGCACCCACTTGGGCGAGACAAAACTGCCGACTTCGATATAGCTCAGGCCCGCCGCGCTGAGGGCATCCACCAATCGGACCTTGTCGGCCACGCTGATGGGCTGGGCTTCGTTCTGCAAGCCGTCGCGCGGGCCGACTTCCACCAGGCGCACATGGGAGGGGAGGGACATGGCAGCTACCTTCTGATCAATGGCCAACCTGGCCCATGGTTTGCGCCAGGGCCTGGGTGCAACGCTCTTCGGCGGTGTCCAGCTCCAGCTTCATTTGTTCGATATCCAGCAGTTGCTGTTCCAACTGCTCACGGCGCTCGGCGATCTTGGCCAGCATGCTGTTGAGTTGGATCTGGTTGCCGCCGGTGGGGTCGTAGAGTTCGATCAGCTCACGGCACTCGGCCAGGGAAAAACCGATGCGCTTGCCCCGCAGGATCAGCTTGAGGCTGACCTTGTCCCGCGCCGAATAAATGCGCTCCTGGCCCCGGCGTTCCGGGGCCAGCAGGCCTTGTTCCTCATAGAAACGAATGGCGCGGGTGGTGATGTCGAGCTCACGGGCGAGGTCGGAGATGCTGTAGGTCGTGCTCATGGGGGCGCTCAAGAAGGTCTTGGCGCTAAGCTAATGGCAGGTTGACGTAAACGTCAAGGGGCGCTGCGCAGCCCATCGGGGCAAGCCCCCTGCCACAGGGGGCGCTCTTCAGCCTCAGGCCTGTTGCTTATCCAGCTTCTTCTCATGGGCGGTGACTTGCTGGCACAACTCGATCATCTGCTCGCGCATCCAGCGGTTGGCCGGGTCCTGGTCGGTGCTTTCGTGCCAGTACAGGTGGGTTTCCACCGGTGGCACGTCATTGACCGGCAGGTTGAACCAATGCAGTTCATGGCGGCGGGCGAAACGTTCGGGCACGGTCATGACCATGTCGGTCTGCTGCAACACTTGCGAGGCCATCAGGTAATGTTGGGAGCGCAGTGCGATCTTGCGCTGGATGCCCATCTTGCCCAGGGCCAGGTCGACGTGGCCCAAGCCGTTGCGGCGGCTGGAGATATGGATATGGGTCAGCGACAGGTAGTCATCCAGGGTGAACTTGTCCTTGCCCGCCATGGGATGGCCCTTGCGCATGGCGCACACGTAGCGGTCTTCCATCAGCTTGACGTGGCGTACCTGCGGGTCGGTGTTGAGCGGCGCGTCCACGGCAAAATCCAGGCGCCCGGCCGCCAGTTCCTTGGTGGTCTCGCGGCGTTTGGACAGGAAACTCTCGATCACCACGGTGGGCGCCAGGCGGCGCAGGCGTTGGAACAGCAGCGGCAGAATCACCGCTTCGGTGAGGTCGGTCATGCTGATGCGGTAGGTCTTGGCCGCCTGCTGCGGGTTGAAGATGCGGCTTTCCTGCACCGACACCCGCAGCAACGACAGCGCATTGCGCACCGGGCCGATGATGTTCTGCGCCATCGGCGTGGGCACCATGCCTTGGGCGGTGCGCACGAACAGCGGGTCGTTGAACGTCTCGCGCAGGCGCGCCAGGGCGTTGGACACCGCCGGCTGGGTGATGCCGACAATCTGCCCGGCGCGGGTCAGGTTGGCTTCGGTGTAGATCGCGTCGAAGACGATAAAGAGGTTGAGGTCGACCTTGCTCAGATTCATTTCGTTGCGCTCTTATTGTTAGTTGGCCATACGTCGATCATATATCGGTGATGAATGTTAATACACGCCGAGAATAGGCTAGGTAAATTATCAACGCTGTTCTAGCATCGATTGCATGACCTAAACAACCTCTCAAAGAAGGGAGCTGCTCATGGATTTCGCCTATTCGCCCAAGGTTCAGGAACTGCGTGAACGTGTTACAGCGTTCATGGACGCTTACGTTTACCCGGACGAGCCGGTGTTCGAACGCCAGGTCAGCGAAGGCGACCGCTGGCAGCCCACCGCCATCATGGAAGAGCTGAAGGCCCGGGCGAAAGCCGAAGGCCTGTGGAACCTGTTCCTGCCCGAGTCCGAACTGGGCGCCGGCCTGACCAACCTTGAATACGCCCCCCTGGCCGAGATCATGGGCCGCTCGCTGCTGGGCCCGGAGCCGTTCAACTGCTCCGCCCCCGACACCGGCAACATGGAAGTGCTGGTGCGCTACGCCAACGAAGAGCAGAAACAACGCTGGCTCGAACCGCTGCTGCGCGGTGAGATCCGTTCGGCCTTCGCCATGACCGAGCCCGATGTGGCGTCCTCGGACGCCACCAACATGGCCGCCCGCGCCGAGCGCCAGGGCGACGAGTGGGTGATCAACGGCAAGAAATGGTGGACCTCCGGCGCCTGCGACCCGCGCTGCAAGATCCTGATCTTCATGGGCCTGAGCAACCCGGATGCACCGCGCCACCAGCAGCACTCGATGATCCTGGTGCCGGTGGACGCCCCTGGGGTAAAAATCGTACGCCCGCTGCCGGTGTTCGGCTACGACGACGCGCCCCACGGCCACGCCGAAGTGCTGTTCGACAATGTCCGCGTGCCTTACGAAAACGTACTGCTGGGTGAAGGCCGAGGCTTCGAGATTGCCCAAGGCCGCCTTGGCCCAGGCCGTATCCACCACTGCATGCGCTCCATCGGCATGGCCGAGCGCGCGCTGGAACTGATGTGCAAACGCTCCGTCAGCCGCACCGCGTTCGGCAAGCCTTTGGCGCGCCTGGGCGGCAATATCGACAAGATCGCCGACTCACGCATGGAAATCGACATGGCGCGCCTGCTGACCTTGAAAGCGGCGTACATGATGGACACCGTGGGCAATAAAGTGGCGAAAAGTGAAATCGCCCAGATCAAGGTGGTGGCGCCGAACGTGGCGTTGAAGGTGATCGACCGCGCGATCCAGATCCACGGCGGCGCCGGCGTCTCCAACGACTTCCCGCTGGCCTACATGTACGCCATGCAACGCACCCTGCGCCTGGCCGACGGCCCGGACGAAGTGCACCGCGCGGCCATCGGCAAGTTCGAGATCGGCAAGTATGTGCCTAAGGAGTTGATGCGCGGCGGGCAGTGACACCGCGTCGCCTGAATCGGGGGCAAGCCTCCTCCCACACTTTGAATGTATTCCCAAATCAAAATGTGGGAGGGGGCTTGCCCCCGATGAGGCCGGATCAGGCCCTGAAGATCCAGCAGCCCTCAGTAAACCCAAACCTCCACGCGCCGATTCTTGATCCGCCCCTCATCCGCCGTATTCGCCGCCACCGGCATCTGTGCGCCAAAGCCGCGAATATCGCGCAATACCACGCCATTCTTGACCAACTCCCGGCGCACCGCCATCGCCCGCAGCTTCGAGAGCAGCGCGGCCCGTTGCGGGTCATTCTTGGCATCGCCGAATCCCACCAGCGTTACCTGCTTGTCGAGTTGGTGGTGGCGCTTTATATAGGCCACGACGCGCTGCACGTCCTGGCGCGCCTTGTTGTCCAGGCTGGCGCTGCCTTCCTCGAAGCGAAAATTCACGCTCAAACGCTGGGCGTCACGGGCAATCGCCTGGTAGTCGTCGGGCATCGAAGGGCGCGGCTCCACCGTCATCGCCTGCACCTGCTGCGCAATAAACCCATTGGCCGCCACAATCGCCTGGCCTTTGCTGCTCTGGGCAAAGTCCACCAGGGCCTTGGCCCACGGGTTGCTGGAGGAGGGCGGCAGGTAGAAGAACAGCCGGCGAGACAGCGGGTAATCCTCGGTGGCAATCAGGCTGTTCAACGGCAACATCGGTTGCGAGTCGCCATCGACAATCGCCACCGCCTTGGCCTGGCGCACGTAAGGCAAGCCGATAAAACCGATGCCCTGGGGATCCCGGCTCACCGCATCGGACAACGCTTCGCTGGACTCGAAGCGCTTGGCGGACGCGGCCAGGGGCTTGCCGCGCAGGCGCAGCACCAGGTCCTTGAAGGTGTCATAGGTGCCGGATTGGTCATCCCGAGCGTACAGATGAATGGTTCCGCCGATACCGCCCAATGCTTCCCAGGTGTTGATTTCGCCGTTGAAAATCTGCGCCAGTTGCTCGGTGTTCAACGTATTCAGCGGGTTGCGCGGGTTGAGGATAATGGCCAGGCCGTCGATGGCGATCACCTGTTCGGCCTCGGGGCTTTTCAGGTCGCCGAGCGCTTCGAGGTCCACCAGTTCGCTGTCTTTTATTGGCCGGGACGAGGCGGCCAGGTCGGCGCTGGCGTTTTTCAGCGCGGCAAACCCCGTGCTGGAACCATGGGCCGCCACCTCGACGGTCACCGTCCTGCCCTGGCGCGTCTTGCCGATCACGCGCTGTTCATTGGCGCCCTCGGCCGGTTCGCTGTGCACCGCCTGCAGGCCCTGATGCTCCATCAACCCCTTGACCAGCGCGGGCCCCAGCGCCGCGCCAATGGTGTTGGAACCCTGGATGCGCAAAGCCGGGCCTTGGTCGGGAACGGGGAGGGGGGCAGCCACGACGCAGAGGGACAACGCGCTACACAACAGGAACAGAACGCGCAGCATCATGCCGGCACCTTCTCAAGCCAAAGGGAGTGCCGCGAGATTAAGTCACTTGGATTTCAATAATGTGACTGACAGTCAGCTTATCTGTTACTGATACACCGCGATCGGGGGCAAGCCCCCTCCCACATTTGGCCCGAGTACAGTCAGGGGGATCAGCTGAGTTCGAGCCAGATCGGCGCATGGTCAGACGGTTTCTCCAAGCCCCGCAGGTCGTAATCCACCCCGGCATCCTTGACTCGTGGCAACAAGCCATTGGAGGCCATGATCACGTCAATGCGCAGCCCACGCTTGGGCTCATCCTCGAACCCACGGCTGCGGTAGTCGAACCAGCTGAAACGGTCGGCCACCTCGGGGTTGAGGTGGCGGAAACTGTCCACAAGGCCCCAGTTCTTCAGGCGCGCCATCCACTCGCGCTCTTCGGGCAGGAAGCTGCACTTGCCGGTTTTCAGCCAGCGCTTGGCGTTGTCGGCGCCGATGCCGATGTCGCAGTCCTCCGGGGAAATGTTCACATCGCCCATCACCACCAGGGCCTGGTCGTTGCTGAACTGGCTTTCCAGCAGGTGCTGCAAATCTGCGTAGAAGCGCTGCTTGGCGGGGAACTTGGTCGGGTGGTCGCGGCTTTCACCTTGTGGGAAATAGCCGTTCATGATGGTCACCGGCTGGCCGTTTTCATCGGCGAAGGTGCCCCAGATAAAACGGCGCTGGGCGTCTTCTTCATCGCTGGCAAAGCCCTTGTGCACGCTCAAGGCTTCTTTGCGCGAGAGCAGCGCTACACCGTAGTGGCCTTTTTGCCCGTGGTAGTACACGTGATAGCCCAGGGCCTGCACTTCGGCCAGGGGGAACTGGTCGTCGTGGACCTTGGTTTCCTGCAGGCCGATGACGTCGGGTTGGTGTTTTTCAATCAGTGCCGCCAGCTGATGAGGGCGGGCGCGCAGCCCGTTGATATTGAAGGAGACGATTTTCATGGTCGGCGGTCCAGTCTGGCAAAAGGGCGATGCTAGCGGACAAGTCGGACGGGGGCCAGCGTGGCGGTAGGACAGATGCACTGCTAATGTCTGGGAACGACTGGTGCTGCGTAGGTTCGTACCCATAAGAACGCCATCTATTGAGTGGCGCCCAGGGAGATTGACTGTATGACTGACACTGCCATTGGCGAAGTTCGCCTGCTCAACAGCGGCTACTCCCGCGAAGCACGCTCGCTGCTGTACCAGACCTATCGGCATGAGCCGACGTTTGCCTACATCTTCGAGGCGGAACGCGCAGGTTATGAACAGCGGGTACGTGCCACCGTGCGCGAACTGGTCAAGCAGCATTTCTTCCAGAAACTTCCCGCCATCGGCCTGTTCGTCAACGACCGCCTGATCGGCATCGCGCTGATCGCGCCCCCGCAGCGGCGCCTGGGGATTACCGAAAGCTGGGCCTGGCAATTGCGCATGTGGCTGAGCACCGGCGTGCGCGGCACCCGGCGCTACCTGGACTACCACTATGCGGTGATGGCCTGCCTGCCCAACGAATCGGTGCATGTGTTGCCGCTGCTGGGCATTCATCCGCAATTCCAGGGCAAGCACTACGGTGAACAGCTGCTGGAGGCGGTACACAATTGGTGCGCGGAAGACCCGCACTCGTCCGGTGTGGTGTTGGACACGGGGAATTCGCGCTATCTGGAGTTCTACAAACGCCAGGGCTATGAGGAGATCGGCGAAGTGGCGGTAGGACCGATTCTGGAGCACGTATTTTTCCACCCCAATCCGCAGGTGTTACATGCTGCAACGGCTTAGCGCAGAATTTTTCAGAATCCTCTGAGTTCTAAGTTTCTCCCCAGCTCGTGTAGCATCCGCGCCTATGAAGTTTCCAGGAAGATTTACCAGCGGCTTGGTTCTGCTGTTCACAAGCTGCGGCGCATTCGCGCAAAGCGAATTGGACGTGCGGATCAAGCCAAAAAACGACGCGTTGAAAGCCAACATCGAAGGCTATATCGGCGGGGTGGGCGAGCGTGACGAAGACGCCTTGCTGCGGTTCAGCCGTGGGGCCGAAGAGCAGGCGCGCAAAGCCGCCCAGGCTTTAGGTTTCTATCAGCCCCGGATCGAAAGCGATGTGAAGGGCGGCAAGAACCCGCGCCTGATCCTCACCATCGACCCCGGCGAACCGGTGCATCTGCGCAACGTGACCATTCGGGTCGACGGCCCGGCCGCGGACCTCAAGGCCTTTCGCGTGCCCGCCAGCGACGACCTCAAATCCGGCGCCGTGCTCAACCACGGCCACTACGAAGACGCCAAGCGTCTGATCCAGAACCAGGCCTCGCGCTACGGCTTTTTCAGCGGGCGCTTCACTCACCAGAAACTCTCGGTAGACCCCCAGGCCGGTGTCGCCGATATCGAACTCATCTATGACAGCGGCCCGCGCTACACCTTGGGCAAGGTCAGCTTTGCCGGCGATACGCCGTTTGACGAAGAGCTGCTGCAACGCATGGTGCCGTTTAAAAGTGGCGCCCCCTACGATTCCGAACTGATCGCCGAACTCAACCAGAACCTGCAAGCCAGCGGCTTTTTCGAAGGCGTGCGCGTCGACGCCGCACCCGCGGCTTCGGCCAATGACGTGATCCCGGTGGCCGTCAACCTGGAGACCCGCAAGCCACGCACCATGGGCCTGGGCCTGGGCTTCTCCACCGACGTCGGCCCGCGCGGCAAGGCCAACTGGACACGCCACTGGGTCAATCCCCAGGGCCACAGCTATGGCTGGGAAGCCGAGTTGTCGGCGCCACGGCAGAACGTCGGGTTGTGGTACGACATCCCGCTGGACCCGCCGCTCACCGATAAACTGCGTTTCGCCGGCGGTTACCAGAATGAAGAAATCGCCAACACCGACACCTTGAGTAAATTGCTCACCCTAGGGCCCGAATGGCACAGCAAGTTGCCCAGTGGCTGGACCCGGGTGATCTCGCTCAAATACCAGCGCGAAGAATACCGCCTGGGCAATGACTCGGGCCTCAGTAACCTGGTGATGCCGGGTGTGAGTTATTCCTACCTGCGCAGCGATAACCGCATCGACCCTCATAACGGCTACCGCCTGCAATTCGACAGCAAGGTGGCGAAGGAGGGACTGGGCTCCGACACCAACCTGTTGTACGGCACGGCCATGGTCAAGGGCCTGACCACCCTGTGGGACAACCACCGCTTCCTGGCGCGGGCCCAGGTCGGCGGCAGTGCCACTAATGGCTACAAGTCGGTGCCGCCGTCGCTGCGGTTCTTCGCCGGTGGCGACCAGAGCGTGCGCGGCTACGAGTACCAGACCCTGTCGCCGGAGAATGACCGGGGCGACCGTATCGGCGGCCGCTACATGGTGGCCCTGAGTGCCGAGTATCAATATTCCATCGCCGAAAAATGGCGGATTGCGACCTTTATCGACCAGGGCAACTCGTTCAACTCCCTGGAGTTGCCCAGCTTGAAGACTGGTGTGGGTGTCGGCATCCGCTGGGTCTCGCCGGTCGGGCCGATCCGCCTGGACCTGGCCCACGCCCTGGAAGACCCGGGCGGCGTTCGATTGCACTTTTCCATGGGGCCTGAGCTGTGATGCGTGGTGTGAAAATAGCGGGGCTGGCCGTGTTGGCCACCCTTGTCGTGCTGTTGCTGGCCCTGTGGGCGGTCCTCGGCACCCAGGCGGGCAGTCGCTGGGCGCTGGGGCGTGTACCGGGTTTGAGCGTAGAGAATTTCCACGGCCGTCTGGGCGGCCAGTGGCGCGCCGATCATCTGCTGTGGGCGCAGGACGGCAGTCGCGTCGAACTCGATGCGCCGACGTTTGACTGGTCGCCGGCGTGCCTGTTGCGCATGACCCTGTGCATCAATCGCCTGGATGTGGAGCAAGTCCGCCTGGACGTTGCGCCGAGCACTGAAGAGAGCAGTGGGCCGATTCAATTGCCGGACCTGAAGCTGCCCGTTTCCATTCAGTTGGGCGACGTTCGTGTCGGCAGCCTGCTGCTTAACGGCAGCGAACAACTCAAGGGCCTGCAACTGGCCGCGCACTGGACCGCCGCCGGCATGCAGATTGACGCGGTGCACCTGCAACGGGACGGCCTGGTGCTGGACCTGAACGGCCTGTTGCAACCCAGCGGCGACTGGCCGCTGACCGCCAGCGGCAACCTGAGCCTGCCCTACGCCCCCGGCGGCGCGCCGTGGACGGTGGCGCTCAAGGTCGAGGGCGACCTGCTCAAGACCCTCAGGCTCGACGCCGACAGCAGCGGCTACCTGCCGGCCAAAGTCAAGGGCGAGCTGCAACCCCTGGTGGACAACCTCCCGGCCCAGGTGCATATCACCGCCGATGGCTTCAAACCCAGCGCCGATCTGCCCGACACCCTGCAGCTCAATCAACTGGACCTCACCGCCAAGGGCGACCTGGGCAGCGGCTACCAACTGCTGGGCAAGGCCATACTGCCGGCGGAAAAAGGCCCGGTGGACCTGCTGCTGCAAGGCAAGGTCGACGCCAAGGGCGCGCAGATCGCCGGCCTGGACCTGAATGCCGGCGACAAACAAAGCCTCAAGCTCACGGCGCAGTTGGACTGGCAACAAGGCTTCAGCGCCGAGGCCAAGATCGACTGGCTGGACTTTCCCTGGCATCGCCTCTACCCGCTGATCGACGAGCCACAGGTGGTGTTGCGCACCTTCAACGGTGAGGTTTCCTACAAAGACGGCAACTACCTCGGCAACCTCAAGGCCGACCTGGACGGCCCGGCGGGCAAATTCAATCTGGTCACGCCGTTCAGTGGCGACCTCACGCAAATCTTCCTGCCTGAGCTGAAGCTGACTGCCGGCCAAGGCAAGGCCGAAGGGCATTTGAACCTGCAATTTGCCGATGGTATTGCGTGGGATACCGCGTTGGACCTGTCGGCGCTGAACCCGGCGTACTGGGTGGCGGAATTGCCGGGCACGCTGGCTGGCCCCTTGCGCAGCAAAGGTGAATTCAAAAACGAGCAGCTCAAGCTCAACGCCGACCTCGACCTCAAGGGCCGCCTGCGTGGGCAAACCGCCGTGCTGGCGGCCAAGGCCGAGGGCGCGGGCGAGCAATGGACCCTGGCCAACCTGGATGTCCGCCTGGGCGACAACCGCATCAACGGCAGCGGCAGCCTGCAGCAACGCCTGGCCGGGCAGATCGATATCAAGCTGGCGCGCCTGGCCCAGCTGTGGCCGCAATTGCGTGGGCAGGTCAATGGCCGACTCGACGTGGCCGGCAGCCTCAAGGCGCCCCAAGGCCAACTCGACCTCAAGGGCCAGCAACTGGCGTTCGCCGATAATCGCCTGCAAAGCCTGAGCCTGGACGCGACCCTGGACAGTGCCCAGCGCGGGAAAATCGACCTCAAGGGCAGCGGCATTCAAAGTGGTGACACCCAGGTGGGCATGCTCACCGCCAGCGCTCAGGGCGATATCAGGAGCCAGAAGGTCCAACTCGACCTGGCCGGCCCCTTGGTCAAACTGGCCCTGGCCCTGGATGGCAACCTCGACCAGGGCAACTGGCGCGGTCGCCTGGCCAGTGGCGATGTGCAGGCGGGTGGCCAGGACTGGAGGCTGCAGGCGCCGGCAAAAATCGAGCGCATGGCCGACGGCAAGTTGACCTTTGCGGCCCACTGCTGGGTCTCCGGTGCGGCCAGCCTGTGCGGTGAAGACCAGCGCCTGATGCCGGAACCCAAATTGCGCTACCACCTCAAGCAATTCCCCATCGACAGCCTGGCGGCGTTTCTGCCCAAGGACTTCGCCTGGCAGGGCAAGCTCAACGCCGACGTCCAACTGGACCTGCCCGACAGCGGCCCCAAAGGCGTGGTCGCGGTGGATGCCAGCGGCGGCACCCTGCGGGTCAAGGACAAGGAGCAGTGGCTGGATTTCCCCTACGACACCCTCACGCTGGAAACCACCCTCAACCCCAAGCGTATCGACACCCAGTTGAACTTCCGTGGCGGCAAGCTCGGCGAGTTGCTGTTGCAGGCGCAGATCAACCCATTGCCGAAAAACAAGCCGATCAGCGGCAATTTCAGCCTGACCGGTCTGGATCTCGCCGTGGCGCGGCCGTTTGTGCCGATGGTCGAGAAACTCAGCGGCAAGCTCAACGGCAGCGGCCGGATCGCCGGTGGCCTGCTGGCGCCGCAGGTCAACGGCAACGTCAACCTGGTGGGCGGTGAAGTCTCCGGGCCAGAGCTGCCCATCAGCCTTGAAGGCCTGAACGTGCAGGCGCTGATTGCCGGTGAAAGTGTGCAATTGAATGGCGCATGGCGCAGTGGCAAGGCCGGGCAGGGCAGCCTCAAGGGCCAGGTCGACTGGGGCCAGGCCCTGGTGGTGGACCTCAGCCTGCAAGGCTCGCAACTGCCGGTCACGGTGGAGCCCTATGCGGTGCTCGAAGTGGCCCCGGACCTGAAGATCAGCCTGAAGAACGACAAACTGGCGATTGCCGGCAAGGTGCGGATCCCCCGCGGTGACATCACCGTGCGCGAACTGCCGCCGTCCACCGTCAAGGTCTCGGATGACACCGTGATCGTCGGCAGCCAGACCGAAGAGGGCAAGCCACCGATGGCCATGGCCATGGATATCGACGTGGCGGTGGGCGAAGACCAGCTCAACTTCTCGGGCTTCGGCCTCACCGCCAAGGTGCAGGGCCATGTGCACATCGGCGACAACATGGATACCCGTGGCGAGTTGTGGCTCAACGACGGTCGCTACCGCGCCTATGGCCAGCGCCTGGATGTGCGCCGCGCACGCCTGCTGTTCGCCGGGCCGCTCGACCAGCCGTACCTGGATATCGAAGCGATCCGCAAGACCGACGATGTCGTCGCCGGTATCCGCCTCAGCGGCAGCGCCGAGCAGCCCACCACGCAGATCTTCTCGGAACCGGCCATGAGCCAGGAACAGGCGCTGTCCTACCTGTTGCTGGGCCGTGCGGCGCTCCTCAAGGACCGCATCATCGACACCCACATGGAACCCCACGGCATCACGGCCGCGCAGTTCAAGGTGCTGATCATCATGGCCCAGTTCGGCGTCGACACCCCGGCCGAGCTGTGCCGCAACCTGTCCCTGGACAGCGGTTCGATGACCCGCATGCTCGACCGCCTCGAGCAGAAAGGCCTGCTGGACCGCAAACGCTCCGAGCAGGACCGCCGCCAGGTCCAGTTGGTGCTGACTGCCGACGGCCAGCGCCTGGCAGACATGCTGCCGCACATAGGCGCCCAGGCGTTGAACCAACTGGCGGGCGTACTTGAGGCTGGCGAGCTGGAAACCCTGGAACGGATTCTCAAGAAAATTCTGATAGCTGCCGGTGATCCCATCACCCTGCAGCGGGTAGGTAAAGCATGAACACACGTGCCCTTTGCCTGGTGCTCGTGGCCATGAGCATGGCCGGTTGCGCCAACTACAGCGGCCTCGACACCCAGGGCCGGCGCCTCGACGCCAATACCTTGCAGACCGGTAAATCCCTGAGCGGGGTGACCCTGTCGAGTGCCGCCTGGCCCAGCGCCGACTGGTGGAAAAACCTCGGCGACCCGCAGCTCGACGGCCTGATCCAGGAAGCCCTGCAAAACAGCCCCGACATGCAAGTCGCCAGCGCCCGTGCCCATCAGGCCGAAGCCGCCGCCTATGCCGCGAATGCCGCACGCATGCCGACCCTGGATGCCAGCGCCGGCGTGAGCCGTTCACGCCTGGCCAAGGACCAGGACCCGCGCGGCGAGGGCGATGCCTACTCGACCGTGCGTAATATCGGCGCCAGCTTCAATTACAACTTCGACCTCTGGGGTGGCCAGCGCGCCGCCTGGGAAGCCGCGCTGGGCCAGGCCCGCGCCGCCGAAGTCGACCAACAGGCCGCGCGCCTGACCCTCGCTGCCGATGTGGCCAAGGCCTACAGCGACCTGGGCCAGGCGCACATCGTGCGCGACCTGGCCGGCGATGACCTCAAGCGCACCCGGCAAATGCTCGACCTGAGCAAGCGCCGCCTCGCTGCGGGCATCGACAGCCAGTACCAGTACCAGCAGACCGAAAGCCTGGAAGCCAGCTCCCAGTCGCAATTGATCGATGCCGACAAGCAACTGCAGAGCGCCAAGATCGCCCTCGCCGTATTGCTCGGCAAAGGCCCGGACCGAGGCGGCGAACTGGCCCGTCCGAATGTGCTCAAGCCCGCCGCTGTCGCCGTGCCTTCGGTGTTGCCCGCCGAGCTGCTGGGCCGCCGCCCGGACCTGATCGCCGCGCGCTGGCGAGTCGAGGCTGCGAGCAAGGACATCGCCGCCAGCAAGACGCGCTTCTACCCGAACCTCAACCTCAGCGCGAGCGCCGGGGCCGAGTCGTTGCTGGGGGATGCGATGTTCGGCTCGGCCAGCCGCTTCTTCAACATTGCGCCGACGATCTCGTTGCCGATCTTCGATGGCGGCCGCCTGCGCGCCGACCTCGATGCGCGCGATGCCGACTACGACCTGGCCGTGGCCCAGTACAACAAGACCCTGGTGCAGGCCTTGGGCGATATCGGCAACACCCTTTCGCAACTGCGCGAAACCGGTCGGCAGATCCAGGCCCAGCAACACGCCACGGACATTGCCCAGCAGTCCTACGACACCGTGGTCCAGCGCTACGGCTCAGGGGTCGGTAACTACCTGGACGTGCTCAGCATCGAGCAGCAATTGCTGCAGGCCCAGCGTCAGCTGGCGACCCTGAATGCCGGGCAAATCGATCTGTCGATTCAATTGATGCAGGCCCTGGGTGGCGGATACAGCGCCGACAACGTGGCGTCGACCACCCCAGCCACCCGCACGGAATAATTTGAGGTATTTGTCATGGCCACTGCCGAAAACACCAACGCTACAGAACAACCCAAAGACAACAACCCACGCAAACGCAAGGTCATGCTGATCGGCCTCGCGCTGATCGTCATCCTCGGCGTCGTGGGCGTATGGGGCTGGTATGAATTCTACGGGCGCTTCAACGAGAGCACCGACGACGCCTATGTGAACGGTAACGTGGTGGAAATCACCCCGCTGGTCACCGGCACCGTGGTCAGTATCGGCGCCGACGATGGCGACCTGGTCCACGAAGGCCAGGTGCTGATCAACTTCGACCCCAACGACGCCGCTGTCGGCCTGCAAAGTGCCCAGGCCAACCTGGCCCGCACCGTGCGCCAGGTGCGTGGCTTGTACAGCAACGTCGATGGCATGAAAGCCCAGGTCAACGCACAGAAAGCCGATGTGCAAACCGCCCAGGACAATTTCAACCGCCGCAAGACCCTGGCCCAGGGCGGCGCGATTTCCCAGGAAGAACTGTCCCACGCCCGTGACAGCCTGACCGCCGCGAAAAACGCGCTGACCAACCTTGAGCAGCAACTCAAGACCAGCAATGCGCTGGTGGATGACACCGTGATCTCGTCCCACCCGGACGTGCAGGCCGCCGCCGCGCAACTGCGCCAGGCCTACCTGGCCAATGCGCGCAGCACCTTGATCGCGCCGGTCACCGGCTACGTGGCCAAGCGCACCGTGCAACTGGGCCAGCGCGTGCAGCCGGGTACGGCGTTGATGGCGGTGATCCCGCTGAACCAGCTGTGGATCGACGCCAACTTCAAGGAAACCCAACTGCGCGACATGCGCATTGGCCAGCCGGTGGACATCGAGTCGGACATCTACGGCAGCGACGTGAAATTCAGCGGCACCGTGGATAGCCTTGGCGCCGGCACCGGCAGTGCGTTTGCCCTGCTGCCGGCGCAGAACGCCACCGGTAACTGGATCAAGATCGTGCAACGGGTGCCGGTACGCATCCACATCAATGCCGAAGAACTGGCCAAGCACCCGCTGCGGGTCGGCCTGAGCACTGTCGTCAATGTCGACCTGCATGACCAGAGCGGCCCGGTGCTGGCGCAACAGGCGCCGCAGAAGGCGACCTTCACCACCAACGTGTACGACCGCCAATTGGCCGAGGCTGACGCCATGATCACCGAGTTGATCCATGCCAACAGCATCGCCGCGCCCAAGGCTGTGCAGCGCTGATGAGCAATAACGCCTCCTTCACGCCGCCCAGCCTGTTGATGGCCACCATTGGCCTGTCGCTGGCGACCTTTATGCAGGTGCTCGACACCACCATCGCCAACGTGGCCTTGCCGACCATTTCCGGCAACCTCGGCGTGAGTTCGGAGCAGGGCACCTGGGTGATCACCTCGTTTGCGGTGAGCAACGCCATCGCCTTGCCGCTGACCGGTTGGTTGAGCCGGCGGTTTGGCGAAGTGAAGCTGTTCCTGTGGGCCACCATGCTGTTTGTGCTGGCCTCGTTCCTCTGTGGTATTTCCACTTCGATGCCCGAACTGATCGGCTTTCGGGTGCTGCAAGGCCTGGTGGCCGGGCCGTTGTACCCGATGACCCAGACCCTGCTGATCGCGGTCTACCCGCCGGCGAGGCGTGGCATGGCCCTGGCGTTGCTGGCGATGGTCACGGTGGTGGCGCCGATTGCAGGGCCGATCCTCGGTGGCTGGATCACTGACAGCTACAGCTGGCCGTGGATCTTCTTTATCAACGTCCCCATCGGCATCTTTGCGGTGATGGTGGTGCGTGCGCAATTGAAGAAGCGCCCGGTGACCACCAGCTACCAGCCGATGGATTACGTCGGGCTGTTGAGCCTGATCGTGGGCGTCGGCGCGTTGCAGATCATCCTCGACAAGGGCAACGACCTGGACTGGTTCGAATCCAACTTCATCATTGTGGGCGCGGCGATTTCGGTGATTGCCCTGGCGGTGTTCATCATCTGGGAAATGACCGACAAGCACCCGGTGGTCAACCTGCGGCTGTTTGCCTACCGTAACTTTCGCATCGGCACGATTGTGTTGATCCTCGGCTACGCGGGCTTCTTCGGCATCAACCTGATCCTGCCGCAGTGGCTGCAAACCCAGATGGGCTACACCGCCACCTGGGCCGGCCTGGCGGTGGCGCCGATCGGCATCCTGCCGGTGCTGATGTCACCGTTCGTGGGCAAGTACGCGCACAAGTTCGACCTGCGCCTGCTGGCGGGCCTGGCGTTCCTGGCGATCGGCTTGAGCTGCTTTATGCGCGCGGGCTTCACCAATGAGGTGGACTTCACCCACATTGCCCTGGTGCAGTTGTTCATGGGCATCGGCGTGGCGCTGTTCTTCATGCCGACCTTGAGCATCCTGATGTCCGACCTGCCACCGCACCAGATTGCCGACGGCGCCGGTCTTGCGACCTTTCTGCGGACCCTGGGCGGCAGCTTTGCGGCCTCGCTGACCACCTGGATCTGGATCCGCCGGGCGGACCAGCACCATGCGTACATGAGCGAGAACATGACCACCTATGACTCGGCCACCCGCGACGCGCTGCAGGCGCTCGGTGGGGCAGGGCACAAGGCCTACGCGCAACTGGACCAGATCCTCACCAGCCAGGCGTACATGATGTCCACCGTGGATTACTTCACGTTGCTGGGGTGGATGTTCATGGGGTTGATGTTGCTGGTGTGGCTGGCCAAACCGCCGTTTGGCGCCAAGGCAGGGCCGGAAGCGTCCGGCCACTGATTGGCAAAGACTGAAATGCAATCAATTGTGGGAGGGGGCTTGCCCCCGATGAGGGAGTGTCAGTTGAACATCTTTTACTGACCCGCCCTAATCGGGGGCAAGCCCCCTCCCACATTTTGATCTCTGTTCACATTGGATCAGGGGGATTCGAGGATCAGGCGCCAGGCAACGCCAGCTGCGGATTGACGAAGTCAAACGCCGCCAACTGAAAGCCTTGCTCGTCCGCCTGCAACGCCCAGCCCTGCTTGTCCCAATCCCCCAGCACAATGCGCTTGGCCGCCTGGTCGCCAATCTGCAGTTTATGGATCGCCGGGCGATGCGTATGGCCGTGGACCAGGGTGCGCACGCCGAACTGCTGCATCACCCGCGGCACTTCCTCGGGCGTGACATCGACAATGTCGTTGGCCTTCATGCGCGTTTGCGCACGGCTTTCACTGCGCAGCTTGCGCGCCAGCCGGTGGCGGGTGCGCAACGGCAGGTGACGCAGGATAAACAGCACGATGGGATTACGCAGGATGCGCCGCAGCTTCATGTAGCCAAGGTCGCGGGTGCAGAGGCTGTCGCCGTGCATCAACAGCACGGGTTCGCCTGCGAGCTGCACGACACTCGGGTCCTTGAGCAAGGTGGCGCCTGCCGCTTTGCAGAACGCCTTGCCGAGCAGGAAGTCGCGGTTGCCATGCATGATAAAAATCGGGGTACCGCTGTCGCTCAGCTCGCGCAGAGCCTCGCAGATCGAACGCTGGAAGGGCGTCATCCCATCGTCGCCAATCCAGGCTTCAAAGAAGTCCCCCAGAATGTACAACGCCTGGGCGCCACGGGCGCGGTTGTGGAGCAGATCCAGAAACGCCCGGGTAATGTCCGGGCGCTCCTCTTCCAGATGCAAATCTGAAATCAGTAATATCACTCAACGATCTCGGCTTTCTCGACGATCACGTCTTCGACCGGAACGTCCTGGTGACCGGCCTTGGAGGTGGTCGACACGCCTTTGATCTTGTCGACAACGTCCTGGCCTTCGGTGACTTTACCGAACACGGCGTAGCCCCAGCCCTGTACGTTCTTGCCGCTGTGGTTCAGGAAGGTATTGTCGGCCACGTTGATGAAGAACTGCGCGGAGGCCGAATGCGGCTCCATGGTACGGGCCATGGCGACGGTGTACTTGTCGTTGGAAAGGCCGTTGTCCGCTTCGTTCTGGATGCTTGGGCGCTTGTCTTTCTTTTCTTTCATGCCAGGCTCGAAACCGCCGCCCTGGACCATGAAGTTACCGATGACACGGTGGAACACCGTGTTTTCGTAGTGGCCGGCCTTAACGTACTCGATGAAGTTGGCGACGGTGATCGGCGCTTTCTCGGCGTTCAGCTCGATGACGATGTCACCGTGGTTGGTGGTCAGTTTGACTTGAGTCATGTTCACTACTCTTTTCAGGGAATTCGTGGGTTTGGACGCCTGGGGCGCCTTACCTGTCTGGCTAAACGGCGGCCAAGGCGCGCAGTTTAGCGTGCCCGGCAGGAATTTCGAGGTGGTTTTTTACCGCCTGGTTAATTAAAGCAGCAGTTTTTGGTCGTGACCTGTCAGTGTCTTGACAGCATCAGCTATGATATCGCCTTTGTTTTATCTGGCCCCAACCGGCCACGAACCTGTCTGTTCAAGGATCCTATGAGCAAGCCCACTGTCGACCCTACCTCGAATTCCAAGGCCGGACCTGCCGTCCCGGTCAACTTCCTGCGCCCGATCATCCAGGCGGACCTGGATTCGGGCAAGCACACGCAGATCGTCACCCGCTTCCCGCCAGAGCCCAACGGCTACCTGCACATCGGTCACGCCAAGTCGATCTGTGTGAACTTCGGCCTGGCCCAGGAGTTCGGTGGCGTCACGCACCTGCGTTTCGACGACACCAACCCGGCCAAGGAAGACCAGGAATACATCGACGCCATCGAAAGCGACATCAAGTGGCTGGGCTTCGAATGGTCCGGTGAAGTGCGCTATGCCTCCAAATACTTCGACCAGCTGTTCGACTGGGCCGTCGAGCTGATCAAGGCCGGCAAGGCCTACGTCGACGACCTGACCCCCGAGCAGGCCAAGGAATACCGTGGCACCCTGACCGAACCGGGCAAGAACAGCCCGTTCCGCGACCGCTCCGTAGAAGAGAACCTCGACTGGTTCGCCCGCATGCGCGCCGGTGAGTTCCCGGACGGCGCCCGCGTGCTGCGCGCCAAGATCGACATGGCCTCGCCGAACATGAACCTGCGCGACCCGATCATGTACCGCATCCGCCACGCCCATCACCACCAGACCGGCGACAAGTGGTGCATCTACCCGAACTACGACTTCACCCACGGTCAGTCGGACGCCATCGAAGGCATCACCCACTCCATCTGCACCCTGGAGTTCGAGAGCCATCGCCCGCTGTACGAATGGTTTCTCGACAGCCTGCCGGTCCCGGCGCACCCGCGTCAGTACGAATTCAGCCGCCTGAACCTCAACTACACCATCACCAGCAAGCGCAAGCTCAAGCAACTGGTGGATGAAAAGCACGTCAATGGCTGGGACGACCCACGCATGTCGACCCTGTCGGGCTTCCGCCGCCGTGGCTACACCCCGGCGTCGATCCGCAACTTCTGCGAGATGGTCGGCACCAACCGCTCCGACGGTGTGGTCGACTACGGCATGCTCGAGTTCAGCATCCGCCAGGACCTCGACGCGAATGCGCCACGGGCCATGTGCGTGCTGCGTCCGTTGAAAGTCGTGATCACCAACTACCCGCAAGACAAGGTCGACCACCTCGAACTGCCGCGTCATCCGCAGAACGAAGCACTCGGCGTGCGCAAGCTGCCGTTCGCCCGTGAAATCTACATCGACCGCGATGACTTCATGGAAGAACCGCCAAAAGGCTACAAGCGCCTGGAGCCGAACGGCGAAGTGCGCCTGCGCGGCAGCTACGTGATCCGCGCCGACGAAGCGATCAAGGACGCCGAGGGCAACATCGTCGAACTGCGTTGCTCCTATGACCCGGAAACCCTGGGCAAGAACCCGGAAGGCCGCAAGGTCAAGGGCGTGATCCACTGGGTGCCGGCCGCTGCCAGCATCGAGTGCGAAGTGCGCCTGTACGATCGCCTGTTCCGTTCGCCGAATCCTGAAAAGGCCGAAGACAGCGCCAGTTTCCTCGACAACATCAACCCTGACTCCCTGCAAGTGCTCACCGGTTGTCGTGCCGAACCCTCTTTGGGCGACGCACAGCCGGAAGACCGTTTCCAGTTCGAGCGCGAAGGCTACTTCTGCGCGGATATCAAGGACTCGAAACCTGGTCAGCCGGTATTCAACCGTACCGTGACCTTGCGTGATTCGTGGGGCCAGTGATTCTGTCTTAAGGAACTGTCGTGCTAACGATCTACAACACACTCAGCAAGACCAAAGAAGTCTTCAAGCCGCTGGATGGCAACAAGGTGCGCATGTACGTGTGCGGGATGACCGTGTACGACTACTGCCACATCGGTCACGGCCGCAGCATGGTTGCCTTCGACCTGGTGACCCGCTGGTTGCGTTTCAGCGGCTATGACTTGACCTATGTGCGCAACATCACCGACATCGACGACAAGATCATCAACCGCGCCAACGAGAACGGCGAGTCGTTCGACGCGCTGACCGAGCGCATGATCGCCGCCATGCACGAGGACGAGGCGCGCCTCAACATCCTCAAGCCGGACATGGAACCGCGTGCCACGGACCACATCCCCGGCATGCACGCCATGATCCAGACCTTGATCGACAAGGGTTACGCCTACGCTCCTGGCAACGGTGACGTGTACTACCGCGTCGCCAAGTTCATGGGCTACGGCAAGCTGTCGCGCAAGAAAATCGAAGACCTGCGCATCGGCGCGCGCATCGAAGTCGACGAAGCCAAGCAGGATCCGCTCGACTTCGTGCTGTGGAAAGGCACCAAGCCCGGCGAGCCGAGCTGGGAATCGCCATGGGGCGCCGGGCGTCCGGGCTGGCACATCGAATGCTCGGTGATGTCCACCTGCTGCCTGGGCGAGACCTTCGACATTCATGGCGGCGGCAGCGACCTCGAGTTCCCGCACCACGAAAACGAAATCGCCCAGAGCGAAGCCGCCACCGGCAAGACCTACGCCAACGCCTGGATGCACTGCGGCATGATCCGCATCAATGGCGAGAAGATGTCCAAGTCCTTGAACAACTTCTTTACCATCCGCGACGTGCTGGAAAAGTACCACCCGGAAGTGGTGCGTTACCTGCTGGTGTCCAGCCACTACCGCAGCGCCATCAACTATTCGGAAGACAACCTCAAGGACGCCAAGGGCGCCCTGGAGCGGTTCTACCACGCGTTGAAAGGCCTGCCATCCGTGGCGCCGGCCGGCGGCGAAGCGTTCGTGGCACGCTTCACCGAAGTGATGAACGACGACTTCGGCACACCGGAAGCCTGCGCCGTGCTGTTCGAGATGGTGCGCGAGATCAACCGTTTGCGTGAGAGTGATCTCGACGCAGCGGCAGGTCTGGCGGCGCGCTTGAAAGAGCTGGCGAGCGTCCTGGGCGTGCTGCAGATGGAAGCCGATGACTTCCTGCAGGCCGGCGCTGAAGGGCGTGTGGATGCGGCTGAAGTGGATGCGCTGATCCAGGCGCGTCTGGCGGCGCGTGCCAACAAGGACTGGGCGGAGTCCGACCGTATCCGTGACCAACTGACCGCGATGGGTGTGGTGTTGGAAGACGGCAAGGGCGGGACTACCTGGCGGTTGGCTGATCAGGCCTGATTGGCAAACGCTGGATGAAAAACGCCCCGACTGGTTCGGGGCGTTTTTTTGCACACTGTTTTAGTGAGCGGCTCACCCGATCCCGTGTGGGAGGGGCGGCGCGACGATTCGACTTGCTCCCGATGGCGGTGGGTCAGCCAACATACCTGTCAACAGTGCCGCCGCCTTCGAAGCCTCGCTAAAGCTCGACATCTCCCACAGGGGATTGGCGGTATCCTTGAGATCTACAGCCGGGCTGCTTTCTACCTGTCAACCGCAATCAAATGTGGGAGGGGGCTTGCTCCCGATAGCGGTGTTTCAGCCAACACCTCTACCAACTGTGCCGCCGCCATCGAAGCCTCGCTAAAGCTCGACATCTCCCACATTTTTAACCGTGTTCGCCTCAGCGCTCAGCGGCGGCTGCTGACCTCGGCCGGTACATCATCACCGGCCATGCGCTTGCGAAACAGCGCCGTACGGGCCAGCAGCAGCGTGGTCACCGGTACGGTGATCGCCAACAAAATCGGAATCAGCCACCCGTGCAGCACCGGCCCGGACTTGAGCACCGAAAAATAGATAATCGACGCCAGCGCCACACACCAGGCGCCCAATGTCGAGGCCAGCGCCGGCGGGTGCATGCGCTGGAAGAAGTCTTTCATGCGCAGCAAGCCAAGCGCGCCGATCAACGCAAACACGCTGCTCAACACCAGCAGCACCGCGACGACGATTTCCATCCATAACGGCATCATTCAATCACCTCCCCACGCAGCAGGAATTTGGCCAGGGCAAACGAGCCCACGAAGCCGAACAGCGCAATCAGCAGTGCCGCTTCAAAGTAGGTGTCACTGGCATAGCGAATACCCAGCACCAGCATCATCAGCATCGCCAGGATGTACAGGTAGTCCAGCGCCAGGACCCGGTCCTGGGCCGACGGGCCTATGAACAGGCGGATCAGGGTCAGCACCATGGCCAGGGAGAACAGGAACAGGCTGAACAGGATCGCATTGGAGAGCAGGGCGCTCATTCGAAGATCTCCATCAGGGGCCGCTCGTAGGTGGTCTTGAAGTGCTCGATAAACGGCGCTTCATCCTCCAGGTCGAATACGTGCAGCAGCAGGATGCTGCGGTCCAGGGCCAGTTCCGACCAGATGGTGCCGGGGACCACGGTGGTGATCATCGACAGGGCGGCGAGGCCGTTGGCGTCGCGCAGGTCCAGGGGGATTTTGACGAAGCGCGAACGCGGTGGGCGGGAGCCGCACATCAGCACGCCCCAGGCCACTTGCAGGTTGGAGACGATCACATCGCGGCCGACCAGGAAAAACAGGCGGATGATCACGCCAGGGCGGCGGATGCGGATCGGCAGCGGGCGCAGCGGCGCCATCAGCAGCGGCGCGAGAAAGCCCAGCAGCGCGCCCAGCAGCAGGTTGCCGGGGCTGACGGACAGGTTCAGCACCAGCCACAGCAACCACAACGCGAGGGACAACCATGGGGCAGGCAACAGGCGCTTCATGGTTGAACCTCCAGCGCGGCGGTCTTGGCTTCGGGGCTGGGGACCGGACGCGTGGCCATCACCGCCATCACGTAGTGTTCCGGGTTGTTCAGGCTCTGGGCAGTGGCCTGGGTGTAGCGCATCAGCGGCTCGGCCTTGAAGGTCAGCAGGATGCTCAGGCCCAGCAGGAAGAAGATCGGCACGCACTCATAGCGGCGCAGCAAGGGCGACGGGCGCTCTTCCGGGGTCCAGAAGCGCTGGATACCCAGGCGGGCGAAGGCGATCAGCGAGGCAAGGCCCGAGAGGATCAACAGCGCCACCAACCCCCAGGCCGCGGGACGAATGGGTTCATCCACACTGACACCCAGGCCCAACGGGTTAACCAGCGCACTCAACAAACTGAGCTTGCCGATAAACCCGGACAGCGGCGGCATGCCGATGATCAGCAGGGCGCAGGCGACAAAGCTCAAGCCCAGGAACGCCATGGTCCAGGGAATCACCTGGCCGACCACGGCTTTCTGCTCGTCATCCAGGTTCACGCCAGGACGCGGATGCAGGGATTCCATGGCCTTGGGCAGTGCGTCAATCTCTTCATCCAGCGGCAGGTCGTTGGCCGAGCGCGAACGCTCGATCAATTCGGCCAGCAGGAACAGCGCACTCAACGCCAGGGTGGAGCTGACCAGATAGAACAGCGCCCCGGCGGTCAGGCTTGGCTGGGCGAAACCAACGGCCGACAGCAGGATCCCGGCCGAGACCAGGATGCTCAAGCTGGCCATGCGCTCCAGCCGCTGCGCCGCCACCATCGCCAGCGCCGCGCAGATGATCGTGGCCATGCCGCCGTACACCAGCCAGTCGCCGCCAAACAACGCCGATGCGCCGGCCTGGCCGGAGAACAACAGGGTCCACAGGCGCAGCACGGTGTACACGCCGACCTTGGTCATGATCGCGAACATCGCCGCCACCGGCGCGCTGGCTGAGGAATAGGCGGGGGCCAGCCAGAAGTTCAGCGGCCACATGCCGGCCTTGGCCAGGAATGCGGTGGCGAGGATCGCCGCACCGGCATGCAGCAGGCCGCGATCCGCCTCGGGAACCAGCGGGATTTTCAGCGCCAGGTCGGCGAAATTCAGCGTGCCGGTCACGCCGTAGATCATCGCCGCGCCGATCAGGAACAGCGACGACGCCAACAGGTTGATCGCGATGTAATGCAGCCCCGACGACACCCGCGCCCGGCCCGAGCCGTGCAGCATCAAGCCGTAGGACGCCGCCAGCAGCACCTCGAAGAACACGAACAGGTTGAACAGGTCCGCCGTGAGGAACGCGCCGTACAGGCCCATCATCTGGATCTGGAACAGCGCATGGAAACTGGTACCGGCACGGTCCCAACGGGCCATGGCGAACAGCAGCGCGCTCACGCCGATGATCCCGGTGAGCACCAGCATCAGCGCCGAGAGCTGGTCGACCACCAGCACGATGCCGAACGGCACCTGCCAGTTGCCCGGCAGGTACACGCCAATCGAGCCGGGGCCGCCTTTTTGCGTCCAGTACAACAGCAGGATCGCGATGCCCAGGCCAATGACGCTGGAGAACAGGTTGATCCTGGCCTTCAGCGGGCGGCGTTTTTCGCCGAGCATCAGCATCAGCGCGGCGGTGAGCAACGGCAGCAGGATGGGGGCGACGATCAGTTGGTTGACCCAATTCATTCCTTGGGCTCCCGGCCGTCCACATGGTCAGTGCCGGTCAGGCCCCGTGACGCCAGCAGCACCACCAGGAACAACGCGGTCATGGCGAAGCTGATCACGATCGCCGTAAGCACCAGGGCCTGGGGCAGGGGATCGGTGTAATTGAGCAAGTCCTGGGGCACGCCGTCCTTGATGATCGGCTCCTTGCCGATAAACAGGCTGCCCATGCTGAAAATGAACAGGTTGACCCCGTACGACAACAGGCACAGGCCCATCACCACCTGGAACGTCCGTGGCCGCAGGATCAACCAGACGCCGGAGGCCGCCAGGACCCCAATGGCAATTGCGATGACTTCTTCCATCAGGCGGCTCCTTCGGTGGCGGCGACTACTTTGGCCTGGTTGCTCGGTTTATGCGCACGCACCGACTGGTGGCCGAGGGCGGTGAGCATCAGCAGCGTCGAGCCGACGACCATGGCGTATACGCCCACATCGAAGAACAACGCGCTGGCAACATGAATATCGCCCAGCAGCGGCAGGCTGAAATGCCAGGTATGGGTGGTGAGGAACGGGTAGCCGACAAACAACGCGCCGATCCCGGTCAGCGTCGCCGAGAACAGGCCGAAGCCCATCCAGCGCATCGGCCGCAGGCTCATCTGCGCCTCGACCCACTGGGTACCGGCAACCATGTACTGCAGGATAAACGCCACCGACATCACCAGGCCGGCGACAAACCCGCCGCCCGGTTGGTTGTGGCCGCGCATGAACAGGTAGAACGACACCACCAGTGCAATCGGCAGCAGCAGGCGCACCAGCACCGCCGGCACCATCATGAAGCCCAGGGCGGTGTCGCTGGCCTGGCGCGGGTTGACCAGGTCGGTGGCCACGTCCGGCGCCAGTTGACGCTGCTGTGGCGGCAGCTCCATGCTTTCCTTGGACGGGCGGAAACGACGCAGCAGGGCGTACACGGTCAGCGCCACGGCGCCGAGCACGGTGATTTCGCCGAGGGTATCGAAGCCCCGGAAGTCCACCAGCATCACGTTCACCACATTGCTGCCACCGCCCTCGGGCAGGGCGCGGCTCAAGTAGAACGAGGAAATATCGTTGGGCGTCTGGCGCGTCAGCATCGCATAGGACAGCAGCGCCATGCCGCCGCCTACCACGGTGGAGAGCAGGAAGTCGCGCAGACGACGGATGCGCGCCTTGCGCAGCGAACTGGGCAGTGGCGAGACTTCTTCGATCCGCCGTGGCAGCCAGCGCAGGCCGAGCAGGATCAGTACGGTGGTGACCACTTCCACCACCAACTGGGTCAGCGCCAGGTCCGGCGCCGAGAACCACACGAAGGTGACGCAGGTCATCAGGCCGCACACGCTGACCATGGTCAGGGCCGCGAGCCGGTGGTACTTGGCTTGCCAGGCGGCGCCCAGGGCACAGGCAATCGCCAGCAGCCACAGGGTGACGAACACGATGGAGCCCGGGATCTTCGGGCGGTCGCCCCAGCTGAGGCCGCTGTTGAGCATCGGGATCATGGCGCCGATCACCGCGACGATCACCAACAGGAACAATTGGGGCTGCAGGCGCTTGGTGCTGATGCGTTTCTCGATCCTGCGCACGCCGCGCATCATCACCACCAGGCTGCGCTCGAAGCCGCGCTTGCCGTTGAAGTAGCTGATGACCGGCGGGTACTTGAAACGCCCGCGCTTCAGTTGTTTGCGTAGCAGCAGGTAGAGCACCACGCCACCGGACATGGCCACCAGGCTCATGATCATCGGAGCATTCCAGCCATGCCAGATCGCCAGGCTGTATTCCGGCAGCACGCCGCCGACCACCGGCAGCGCCGCAGCGGCGAGGATCGAACCGACCACCTGGGCCGGGAAGATGCCCACCAGCAGGCAGGTGAATACCAGCAGCTCAACCGGGGCACGCATCCAGCGCGGGGGTTCGTGAGGCGTGTGGGGCAGATCGGTGGCGGGCGGGCCGAAGAACACATCCACGGTAAAGCGCAGGGCGTAGGCCACGCTGAACGTACCGGCGATGGTCGCGATCAGGGGCAGGGCGATTTCCACCCATTGGGTCGATGAGATAAACACGGTTTCAGCGAAGAACATCTCTTTGGACAGGAAACCGTTGAGCAACGGTACGCCGGCCATGGATGCGCTGGCCACCATCGCCAGGGTCGCGGTAAACGGGATCAGGCGCACCAGGCCACTGAGCTTGCGGATGTCCCGCGTGCCGCTTTCGTGGTCGATGATGCCCGCCGCCATGAACAGCGAGGCCTTGAAGGTGGCGTGGTTGAGGATATGGAACACCGCGGCGACGGCGGCCAGCGGGCTGTTGAGGCCCAGCAGCAGGGTGATCAGCCCGAGGTGGCTGATGGTGGAATAGGCTAAAAGGCCTTTGAGATCATTCTGGAACATGGCGCAGTAAGCGCCGAGGAGGAGGGTCAGGGCGCCGGCACCGCCGACGATCCAGAACCATTCTTCGCTGCCGGACAGCGACGGCCACAGGCGGGCCAGCAGGAACACGCCGGCCTTCACCATCGTCGCCGAGTGCAGATAGGCAGACACCGGGGTCGGTGCAGCCATGGCGTGGGGCAGCCAGAAATGGAACGGAAACTGCGCGCTTTTGCTCAGGGCGCCGATCAGCACCAGCGCGAGCATCACCGGGTACAGCGAATGCGCGCGGATCTGCTCGCCGGCGGCCAGCACCTGGTCCAGGTCATAGCTGCCGACGATATGTCCCAGCAGCATCACGCCCGCCAGCAGGCACAAGCCGCCCGCGCCGGTGACCATCAAGGCCATGTACGCACCACGACGCGCATCGGCGCGGTGGTGCCAGTAGCCGATCAACAGGAACGAGAACAGGCTGGTCAGTTCCCAGAAGAACACGATCTGGATCAGGTTGCCGGAAATCACCAGCCCGAGCATGGCGCCCATGAAGGCCAGGAAAAACGCGAAGAAACGCGGCACCGGATCGTCCGGCGACATGTAGTAGCGCGCATACAGCGACACCAGCGCGCCGATGCCGAGTACCAGCATCGAGAACAACCAGGCGAACCCATCCATGCGCAGTACGAAGTTCAGCCCAAGGCTGGGCAACCACATGAGTTCTTCGCGGATCACGCCACCGTGGGCGATCTGGGGGTAGAGCAGGGCGACTTGAACGGTTCCGACCAGGGCCACAAGGCCAGCCAGCAGGGATTCGGTGTTACGTGCATTGTGCGGCAGCAAGGCCGCCAGACAGCTGCCGATAAAAGGCAGAAGCAGTAGAACTATCAGGGACATAGGCTTCTAATCTGCGGGAGTTTGGGATGCATCATACGTGCCGCTTTGTCGATCACCAAACGGCAACATGTGGCAGGATCCTACAAAGTAGGTCGAAAACTCCCGTTTGGCATTGTTTCGGACCCTAGCCCTGTTGCTCCTGTTCCCGCTCATCCTGCAACTCGATGGCCTTTTGCCCTTTTGTCTTGATCTCACTCACAATCACCGCCACCACAATCAACGCCGCCCCCAGCATGGCAATCGGCGGGAATCGCTCGCCGGCGATCCGCCCGACTACCCCGGCCCACACCGGCTCACCGGCATAGATCAATGTGGCCCGTGTCGGCGAAACGCTTTGCTGCGCCCAATTCATGGCGACCTGGATCACCGCACTGGTCAGGCCCAGGCCCACGGCGCTGAACAGCAGCAGCCAGGAGAACCCCGGCAGTGCCTCGCCCATCGGCACCACCATCAAAAACGACAGCAGCGACGCCGTCGCCAGTTGCACCACCGTCACCCGGCGTACGTCCACTTGCCCGGCGAACGCACTGATCAGGATGATTTCCGCCGCTATCGCCACGGCACCGATCAGGGTGGCGATTTCCCCGGGGCTGAAATTCAGCGAAGCCCCGGCGGGACCGGTCAACAACATCAACCCGGCAAACGCCAGCATGATGCCGATGCTTGGCATCAACCCCGGGCGCCGGCCCAGCACCAGCCATTGCAGCAGCGGCACGAACGGCACATACAGCGCGGTAATGAACGCCGACTGGCTGCTCAGGATCGTCTGCAGGCCAATGGTCTGCAGGCCGTAGCCGAACATGATCGCCACGCCGATGAACACGCCCGCCTTCAATTCGAACAACGTCAGGTCGCGCAAGGTACGCAAGGAAAAGAACCCGACCACAATCGCCGCCGCCGCAAAGCGCAGGCCCACGAAAAACATCGGCCCGCTGACAGTCATGGCATGCTGCACCAGCAAAAACGTGCCGCCCCAGATCATGGTGATAAACACCAGGATGCACTCGGCTTTGCTGAAACGGTGGAAACGCGAGGGGGAGTTCGGCGTGGTCATGGCGGCTCGGTCTTGCAAGGGAAAGGCACGGACCGCACAATGCGCCGCACGCTGGGCAGTATACTGCGCACACCCACCCATTGAGCAATATAGTGCACAAAGAAAATCCACAACGGGCCTCGGTCCTGCAGCATGTCAGCCAGAACGTTCGTCGCCTGCGCCACGCCGCCGACCTGAGCCAGACTGCGCTCTCGGAAAAGTCCGGGGTCAGCCGGCGCATGCTGGTGGCCATCGAGGCCGGGGAAAAGAACGTCAGCCTGTCCACCCTCGACCGTGTGGCCGAAGCGTTGGATGTGGCGTTCAGCGACCTGATCCAGGCGCCGGATGTGCGCGATCACAGCCGCATCAACGAACTGGCCTGGGCGGGGGAAATCGACGGCAGCAAGGCGGTGTTGCTGGCCAAGGCCACGGCGCGGCGCGAGGTCGAGTTATGGGAGTGGCGTCTTGAACCCGGTGATCGCTATTGTCCGGACCCCGACCTGGAGGGCTGGAGCGAGCAACTGTTCGTCTTCGAGGGCAGCCTGACGTTGGTGGTCGGCGAGCAGGAAAATACCATCGGTGCCGGCGAATTCTTCATGTTCGCCAGCCACCAGCCCCATGCCTATCGCAATGACGGCCAGGTCGCCGTGCGCTTTGTGCGCAATGTGGTGATCTAACTGTTTGCCAGCCAACAGTGGATGCACACTTTGCTGGTTTGAAACTGCGGTTGTACGCCTGTTTACGCGGCAACCGGCTGATTTTACTGACGATTAAATTCAGGCACGACTCCTGCAAACACTCCAGTATCCCCTCGGAGCCTGGAGTCGGCCCATGTCTGCCCACCCTCAACAACCTGCCCATATCATCCGCTCGGACGCGGAGGCCATCGAGGTCGCCAAGCGCCTGGCCGAACGCTTTGCCGTCGACGCCAGCGCGCGCGACCGCGAGCGGCGCCTGCCGGTGGCCGAACTGGACGAGTTTTCCGCCAGTGGCCTGTGGGGCATCACCGTTCCCAAGGCCTATGGCGGCGCCGGGGTGTCCTATGTGACGGTGGCCGAGGTGATCAAGTTGATCTCCGCCGCCGACCCGTCATTGGGGCAAATCCCGCAGAACCACCTGGGCGTGGTGGACATCCTGCTGCAAACCGCCACCGAGGAACAAAAACGCCACTACTTTGGCAAAGTCCTGGCGGGTTATCGCTTTGGTAACGCCTTCTCCGAGGCCAAGAGCAAAAACGCCGGCACCTTCGACACGCAGATTCGCTTCCACGGCGACACCGCGCAGATCAACGGCGAGAAGTTCTACTGCACCGGCGCGCTGTTCGCCCATATCGTGCCCACCGTGGGTAATAACGAAAAGGGCCAGGCGTTCATCGGCCTCGTCGAGCGCGATGCGCCAGGCCTGACCGTGATCGACAACTGGGACGGTTTCGGCCAGCGCACCACCGCCAGCGGCGGCGTGACCCTCGACGGCGTGAGCGTGCCCTTGAGCGCGGTGATTCCCGCCCACCTGGCGTTTGACCAGCCCACGGCCGATGGGCCGATTTCGCAAATCATCCAGGCAGCTGTGGACACCGGCATTGCCGTCGGCGCCCTTGAGCAGGCAAAAATCTTCGCGCGCCAGGCCCGTCCGTGGATCGACAGCCAGCAGGATCACGGTTGGCAGGACCCGTTCACCATCGCCGCCATCGGCGACCTGGAGTGGCGTGTGCACGGCACCGAAGCGATCCTCGCCAAGGCCGGCCTCGCCGTCGACCGGGCCCTTGCCGAACCGAATGAAGACACCGTCGCCCAGGCCTCGCTGGTGGTCGCCCAGGCCAAGGTGCTGTCGGCCGAAACCGCGTTGCTCGCCAGCAGCAAACTCTTCGAACTGGCCGGTACCCGCTCGGTCACCGCCAAGCACAACCTCGACCGCTTCTGGCGCAACGCGCGGACCCACACCCTGCACGACCCGGCCCGCTGGAAATACCACCTGATCGGCAATTTCGTGCTCAACGGCGTCAAGCCTGCGCGCCACGCCTGGAACTGAGGACCTGACCCATGACCGCCCTGACCCTCGCACGCCAACTGCTGGACAGCACCCGTCGCCACGTCGCAAAAAGCGACGACCCCTACGTGATCAGCCGCTTCGGCGATTGGCAGATTCGCGTGGATGTAGCAGCCGCCTTGCTGGAACGCGCCGAAACCGATCCAAGCCCGGTCGCCGTCACTGAAGCGCAGATCGCCGCCGCCGAAGCCTTGCTCTTTGCCAGCAACACCGAATTCGAACTGACCGGCCAACGCACCGCGCTGCCACCGACCCTGGATGACCCGTTGCGCTGGAAATACCAGGTCGTCGGCAACTACCACCTCAACGGAGTGCTGTGATGTCCCGTGAAATCCGCTTGAACGCTTTTGACATGAACTGTGTCGGCCACCAATCGCCGGGCCTGTGGGCGCATCCGCGCGATCGCTCGTGGCAGTACAAGGACCTTGAATACTGGACCGACCTGGCGAAGATCCTTGAGCGCGGCAAGTTCGACGGCCTGTTTATCGCCGACGTGCTGGGCATCTACGACGTGTACAACGGCAACGGCGACGCGGCGATTCGCCAGGCGACCCAGGTGCCGGTCAACGATCCGTTGTCGCTGATCGCACCCATGGCGCTGGTTACCGAGCACCTGGGTTTTGGCCTCACCGCATCGCTGTCGTTCGAGCACCCGTATCCGTTTGCCCGCCGTCTCTCGACCCTCGACCACCTGACCAAGGGCCGCATCGGCTGGAACATCGTCACCTCCTACCTGGAAAGCGGCGCCAAGAACCTTGGCCAGAAAGCCCAGACCGAACACGACGCCCGCTACGACTATGCCGAGGAATACCTGGAGGTCTGCTACAAACTCTGGGAAGGCAGTTGGGAAGAGGGCGCGGTACTGCGCGACCGTGAACGTCGGATCTTCAGCGACCCGAGCAAGATCCACGAGATCCGCCACGTCGGCAAACACTTCCAGGTGCCCGGCATCCACCTGTGCGAACCCTCGCCGCAGCGCACGCCGGTGCTGTACCAGGCCGGTGCCTCCAGCCGTGGCAAGCAGTTCGCCGCCGAGCAGGCCGAATGCGTGTTCGTTGCCGCGCCGTCCAAGGTGCTGCTGAAAAAGACCGTCGCCGACATCCGCCGCCGTGCGGCCGAAGCCGGACGCGACCCGAAGAAAATCCTGATTTTCAACTTGCAGACCGTGATCGTCGACGAGACCGACGCCAAGGCCAAGGCCAAATTCGACGAATACAAATCCTACGCCAGTTATGAAGGCGCGATGGCGCTGATCTCCGGCTGGACCGGGATCGATTTCAGCCAGTTCAAGCCGGATGAACCGCTCAAGCACGTGCACACCAATGCGATTCAATCGGCGGTGGAAGCTTTCTCCACGGCGGATCCGAACAAGGTCTGGACCCCCAGCGAACTGGCCGATTGGGTCGGTATCGGCGGCTTTGGCCCGCTGTTCGTCGGCGGCCCGGAGACCGTGGCGGACCTGTTGCAGGAGTGGGTCGAAGAGACCGACGTCGACGGCTTCAACCTCGCCTATGCGCTGACCCATGAAACCTTTGTCGACGCCGTCGAATGGCTGGTCCCGGAGTTGCAGAAGCGTGGCGTGTATAAGACCGAATACGCCCAGGGCACGTTGCGCGAGAAGTTGTTTGGCGACGGTGCAAGGTTGGGCGCGAACCACCCTGGCGCGGGCTATCGCAATTTATCTGGGATACAAAAAACCAATGTGGGAGGGGCGGTGCGACGATTCGACTTGCCCCCGATGGCGGTGGCTCAGTCAAAGGTGTTCTAACTGATCCACCGCCATCGGGAGCAAGACCGCCCCTCCCACAGTTGTCCTGTGTCGATCCAAATAATCAAGCCAGCGGACCACCGCACGCACACCCCCCAATAGGAGCAACCCCCTATGAGCGTGCACGAACCAACGGCCCTCCTGGAACACCTGAGCCACTGGGCGCAACTCACACCGTTGCACATCGCCCTGCGCCACAAGCGCCAGGGCCAGTGGTACGCCTGGCGCTGGATCGACACCTTGCGCGATGTCGAACGCCTGGCCGATGGTTTGCGCCAGCAAGGTTTCGATCAACAGTCACGCTTGGTGCTCAGCGGCGCCTTTGAGCCGAACCTGCTGTTGCTGGCGTTGGCGGCCCATTCCGTCGGTGCACAGGTGCTGACGCTGGCCGATAACCTCGAGCCGCAGGCCTTGGAGCAACAGCTGTGGCGTATTCATCCCAGCCACGCCTACGTTCAAGGTCGCCAGCGCGATTGGACCTTCACCCAGCGGTTGGATTTCGCCCAACTGCTCGGCCCCGTGGACCCGGCGCAACACCTGCAGCGCTGGTGGCAGACCGCCGGTGAAACCGCGTTGTGGAGCGAGGAGGGCACCCACTGGCAAGGCGGCCTGGCGGTGGTGCTGGAGCAGTGGCTGAGCAGCGGCCACGGCCTGGCCTTCCCGGAAAGCCTGGCCTCGGCGCGACGTGATCGCAGCGAAGTCGCGCCCACCGGCCTGCTGCTGTCGCCCGCCCGTTTGCTGCACCTGGCCGACGAGATCGAAAGCCGCCTGCCACCCCACGGCACCTGGCGTCGACGCCTGTGCGACTGGGCCATTGCCCACCCGCACAGCGGCCTGCGCCGCCTGCTGAAAAACCGCGTGCGCACACTGTTGGGCTTCCAGCGCCTGGCCTATATCTGGCAGCCCCTCAAATCCAATGCCGAGCCGACGTGGCTTGCCGAATTCAAACGGGAACGTGCATGAGCCAAGCCATTCTCCAGGTGCGGGACATCTCGCTGTCGTTCAAGGGCGTCAAGGCGATCAATGGGCTGTCGTTCGAGGTGGCGCGCGGGGAAATCTGCGCGTTGATCGGGCCCAACGGTGCCGGCAAGAGTTCATTGCTCAACGTCCTCAACGGCGTGTATCGCTTCGATGCCGGCGAGATCGTGTTCGAGGCGCAGCATTTCCAGCGTATCGACCCGCTGGGCGCCGCGCGTCGAGGCATTGGCCGTACCTTCCAGAACAACGCCCTGTTCAAGAAAATGAGCGTGCTCGACAACATCCTCACCGGCCTGTCGCGGCATATGCGCACCAGCTTTATCGAACAGGCCCTCGGCTTGCCCCGCGCACGCCGTGAAGCCGAAGCCTTCCGCCTGCGGGCCCAGGGCATCCTCGAGTTCCTGGAGCTGCAAGCCTACCGCGATGTGCTGGTGGGCAACCTGTCCTATGGCCTGCAAAAGCGTGTGGAGCTGGGCCGTGCATTGATCGCCGGGCCCAGCCTGTTGCTGCTGGACGAACCCATGGCCGGCATGAACGCCGAGGAAAAACAGGAAATGGCGCGCTTTGTCGCCGACGTGAACCGCGACCTCGGCACCACCGTGGTGTTGATCGAACACGACATGGGCGTGGTCATGGGGCTGTCCGACCATGTGGTGGTGCTCGACTACGGGCGCAAGGTCGGCGACGGCACCCCTGCCGAGGTGCAGGCCAATCCCGAGGTGATCGCGGCCTACCTGGGAGTGACGCACTGATGACGTTCTTCTTCGAAACCCTGCTCGGCGGCCTGCTCGCCGGCACCATGTATTCCCTGGTCGCGATCGGCTTCGTGCTGATCTACAAGGCCAGCGGCGTGTTCAATTTTGCCCAGGGCTCGATGCTGCTGTTTGCCGCGCTGACCTTCGTCAGCCTGCACGACCAGGGCGTGCCGTTTGCCCTGGCGTTGCTGTTGACGGTGATCGTGATGATCGTCGGCGCCTTGCTCATCGAGCGCCTGGTGCTGCGGCCGCTGGTGAACCGCTCGCAGATCACGTTGTTCATGGCGACGCTGGGCCTGTCGTTCATTATCGAAGGCCTGGCCCAGGGCGTGATGGGCTCGCAGGTGCGCGCCCTGGACCTGGGCATCGACGATGTACCGCTGTTCGTCGGGCCGCTGATGCTCAGCCAGTTCGACCTGATCGCCGCGGCCGTGGCCGTGGTGCTGGTGACGGTGCTGGCGCTGCTGTTCAACAAGACCCGTATCGGCGTGTCGCTGCGCGCGGTGGCGGATGACACCACGGCGGCGCTGTCCATCGGCATCAACCTCAACCGCATCTGGCAGATCGTCTGGGCGGTGGCCGGCATCGTCGGGCTGGTGGCGGGGTTGTTGTGGGGGGCGCGCCAGGGCGTGCAGTTTTCGCTGTCGCTGGTGGTGCTCAAGGCCTTGCCGGTGTTGATCATCGGCGGCTTCACCTCGATTGGCGGGGCGATTGTCGGCGGGCTGATTGTCGGCGCTGCGGAGAACCTCGCCGAGGTGTATATCGGCCCGCTGATCGGTGGTGGTATCACGCCGTGGTTCGCCTATGTCCTGGCGTTGTCCTTCCTGTATATCCGTCCCGCCGGTCTGTTCGGCGAGCGCGCCATCGAGCGAGTCTGAAAGCATGTCGATCCCTGTTGCTGAACACACCGCCCCCTTGCTGCTGGTCCAGCGGCGCGTGCCCTGGAGCCTGCTCGGCCTGCTGGCGCTGGCGTTTATCGTGGTGCCGCTGTGGGGCAATGACTATTGGCTCAACGCGATCCTCATCCCGTTCCTGGTGCTGTCCCTGGCCGGGCTGGGCCTGAATTTACTCACCGGCTATACCGGGCAAACCTCGGTGGGCGCAGCCGGCTTCATGGCGGTTGGGGCGTTCGCCACCTATGGGTTTTTACTGCGCCTGCCGGAGCTGGGCCTGCCGGTGGCGCTGCTCGGCGGTGGGATCATCAGCGCCGTGGTCGGGTTGCTGTTTGGCTTGCCCAGCTCGCGGATCAAGGGCTTCTACCTGATGGTCACCACGCTGGCCGCGCAGTTTTTCCTGGAGTGGCTGTTCGTCAAATTCCCCTGGTTCTACAACTACGGCTCGTCCGGGACCATTTCGGCACCGAAGCTGGCGTTGTTCGGCCATGACCTCAACACGCCGCTGGGCCGCTACTGGCTGACCCTGGTCACGGTGCTGTTGTTGACCTGGGCCGCGGTCAACCTGGTGCGCAGCCAGGTGGGTCGCAACTGGATGGCGATCCGCGACATGGACACCGCCGCCGCCGTGGTCGGTATCCCGGTGGTGCGCTACAAGCGCCTGGCGTTTGCGGTCAGTTCGTTCTACCTCGGCATCGCCGGCGCGTTGTGGGCGTTTGCCTACCTGGGCACGGCCAGCGCCAGCAGCTTCGACATCAACCGCTCCTTCCAGATCCTGTTCATCATCATTATCGGCGGCATGTGCAGCATTGCCGGCAACTTCGTCGGCGCGGCATTCATCAGTTTGCTGCCGATCTTCCTCAGCCATGCCGGGCAGGCGTTGTTCGGTGGCTCGGTGGACGCGGGGCAGTTGCAAAACCTGCAGAAAATCATTTTTGGCGTGTTGATCATCGTGTTCCTGATCAAGGAGCCCGAGGGCTTGATTCGCCTGTTGTACAACCTCCGTGACCGGCTGCGTCAGTGGCCCCTACGTTTCTGATTGAATAAGAGAATCCCTATGCGTGCATCCTTGAAACGCTCCCTGGCCGGCGCCGCCTTCGCGCTGGCTGCCCTGGCCGGTGCCGTGCCCCAGGCGGTAGCCTCGGCCGACCAGCAGTTCTTTCCCCTCGCCACCTACCGGGTGGGTGCCTACGCCTCCAGCGGCGTGCAGGTGTGGGCCGGGATGATCGACTACCTGCGTTATATCAACGAGGTCGAAGGCGGCATCAATGGCGTCAAGCTGGTGTGGCAGGAATGCGAGACCGAGTGGACGGCGGAGAAAGGCATCGAGTGCTACGAGCGCTTCAAGAACGGCCTGGATGGCGCGCCGGTCGCGGTGTACCAGCCCAACGGCGCACCGGCGGCCTATGCGCTCAGCGAAAGGGCAGAGGTGGACAAGATCCCGCTGATCACCCTCGGCTACGGTCGCACCGAAGCCACCGACGGCACCGTGTTCCCTTACAACTTCCCGGTGATGCTGACGTTCTACAGCGAGGCGTCGACCCTGGTGAACTACATCGCCCAGCGCGAAGGCGGCTTCGACAAACTCAAGGGCAAGAAGATCGCCACGGTCTACCACGACTCGGCCTACGGTCGCGAAACCCTTGGCCCGCTGAAATTGCTGGCGGAAAAATACGGTTTTGAAAACATCCAGATTCCGGTGGCCGATCCGGGCAATGAGCAGTCCGCGCAATGGCGCCAGGTACGCCAGGCCAACCCGGATTGGGTGTTCCTGCGCACCTGGGGCGTGTCCACCCCGGTGGCGGTGAAAACCGCCGCACGCTTCGGCTTCCCGGTGGACCATATCATCGGCGACATCTGGGCCAGTTCCAGCGAAGACGTATTGCCCGCAGGCGCCGCCGCCAAGGGCTACCTGGCGCTCACGCCTTACCCGGCAGGAGCGGATTTCGAGATCCACAAGCGCCTCAAGCAGTACATCCTCGACAAGGGCCACAGCGACCTCAAGGACCTGAAGAATTTCGGCAGCGTCTACTACAACTCCGGCCTGGTGAACGCCGCCGTGGCCGTGGAAGCGATCCGCACCGGCCAGGCCAGGTTCGGCAAGCGTCCGCTCAATGGCGAAGAAGGCCGCTGGGGCCTGGAACACCTGAATATCGATGACGCGCGCTTGAAGGATATGGGCTACCTGGGCCTGATGCAGAACCTCAAGCTGTCGTGCCGCGACCACGAAGGCGGCGGCTCGGCGCGCGTGCAGCAATGGGACGGCGCCCACTGGACGCTGATCAGCGACTGGATCGCCGCCGACCGCGCCCTGTTGCGCCCGCTGATCGATGAAAAATCCGCGGCGTTCGCCAAGGAAAAAGGCCTGACGCCACGCACCTGCACCGGGGATGAATAAATCATGAGCCAGCTCGCCAGCGAAGCCACGCGCCCGTCGTTGTTGACGGTCAACGATATTGAAGTGATCTACGACGGTGCGATCCTCGCCGTGGCCGGGGTGTCGCTGAGCGTGCCCAAGGGCGCCATCGTCGCCCTGCTGGGGGCCAATGGCGCCGGCAAGAGCACCACCCTCAAGGCGATCTCCGGGCTGGTGCGTGCCGAGCGCGCCGAAGTCAGCCGGGGCGTGATCGAATACGCGGGCGTCGACCTGGCCGGCGTCGACCCCAGCCAGCGTGTGCGCCAGGGCATGGTGCATGTGCTGGAAGGCCGCCATGTCTTCGGCCAGCTCAGCGTCGAAGACAACCTGCGCAGCGGCGGCTTTGTCCGGCGCCTGAGCCGCAAGGCCATGGAACAGGACCTGGAGCGCATCTACGCCTGGTTCCCGCGGCTCAAGACCAAGCGCCACACCCGCGCCGGCCTGACGTCCGGCGGCGAGCAGCAAATGGTCGCCATCGGCCGCGCGTTGATGACCCGTCCTACTTTGGTACTGCTCGACGAGCCGTCCATGGGTTTGGCGCCTATGATCGTGCAGGAGATCTTCGAGATCATCGCGCAGCTCAACCGCGAGCAGCAGGTGAGCTTCCTGATCGCCGAGCAGAACATCAACGTCGCGCTCAACTATGCGTCCCAGGGCTACGTGCTGGATACTGGGCGCGTGGCCTTGAGTGGCAGCGCCGCCGAGCTGTTGGCGCGGGGCGACTTGCACGATATTTATCTGGGTAAACAGTAAAGGCGAATGTGCATGACTGAATCCCTCCGCAACGCTGATGTGCTGATCATCGGCGGCGGCCTGAGCGGCACGATGCTGGCGGTGCAACTGCTGCGCCGGCCTGGGCAGCGCCGGATCCTGGTGATCGAACCGCGCGCCGAACTCGGCCGTGGCGAGGCCTACAGCGCCGTCGAACTGGGCCACACCTTGAACGGCAACGCGGCGCGCATGAGCGTCGACCCGGACAACGCCGATGACCTGACCCAATGGCTGACCGCCTACATCGGTGCCGGCGGTTGGCCCGAGTCGGACCAGCAACACGTGCCCATCAGCGAACTGTTCCCGCCACGCGGGATTTTTGGCCTGTATGCGCAGCAACGGCTGGCTGAGGCCAAGGCGTTGTCGGCGTCCACCGTCGAGCATATCCGCGCCGAAGTCGTCGACCTGCAGGTCGGCGACGATTCAGTGTTGCTGACCCTCGACAACGGCCAGCAACTGCGCGGCGCCCAGGCGGTGTTGGCCACCGGCATGTTCCCGGCGGCACGCACGCCGCAGACCCAGTCCAGCGGCTTGAACGCCGCCGCCGTGGACCCCTGGGACGTGCAGGCCATGACCCGGATCGACCCGCAGGCGCCGGTGCTGATCATCGGCTCCGGGTTGACCATGGTCGACGCCGTGGTGTCCCTGGAACAGGCCGGGCACCGTGGGCCCATCGAGGTGTTTTCACGCCACGGCTTGTTGCCCCATGTGCGCCGGCAACCGCCGGGCTGGGACGATTTCCTCGCTGCCGACCACGCCTTGCGCAGCCCGCGACAACTGCTGCGCGAGGTGCGGCGTCAATGCCGCCTGGCATTGGCGCAGGGCATCGATTGGCAGGCGCCATTGGACACGGTGCGCGCCCATATCGGCCGGCTGTGGAGCCAGGCCAGCGAGGGCGAGAAACGCCAGTTCGTGCGGCATGTGCGGCCCTGGTGGGAAAGCCATCACCACCGCTCGCCGCCGTTGAGTGCCCAGTTGGTGGCCCGGCTGCATGAGCAAGGGCGGTTGCGCATTCGCGCGGCGTCGTTCAAGGGGCTGGAGCCCTCGGGCGAGGGCGTGACCATTCGCTTGCGTTACCGTGGCGAACAGGTGGTCAGCCTGGTATCGGGAGCGGCGCTGATCAACTCCAGCGGCATCGAATACGACTGGCGCCGCGTGGCCCGGCCGTTGCCGCAGCAGTTGCTCAAGCGCGGGCTGATCAGGCCGGGGCCGCTGGCGTTGGGGATTGCGGCGGACACGTGCGGCGCCGTGCTGGATGCCCAGGGCCAGGTCAGCATGCGATTGTTCGCCATGGGCCCGCCGTTGCGCGGGATGTGGTGGGAGAGCACGGCGGTGACGGATGTGGCGCTTCAGGCCAAGGCCTTGGCATTGAAGTTGGCGCATTTCTAAATGTGGGAGGGGGCAAGCCCCAATGCCGGTCAGTTAAGGGACAGAACGGGCAACCCCTCCCACAGGGGATCTCCATTTATCTTGAGGTCTTTACGAAACCGGGTTTTAGGCCGAACACTTCCACCCCCTGCGGCGTCGATTGCCCGGTAGTCACCTTCACCCGCTCCACCGGTTTATCCATCGCTTCTCGATACTCCACCGTCCTGTCCGCCTGGATCGCCTCGCTCGGAATCACCATCGCCTGCGCATTGTTGTACGTGACGATGGTCAACCGCGCACTCATCCCCAGCCGCACCCGCTGCAACTGTTGCGGGGTCAGCCTGGGAATCGTCAGGGTTACCGGAAACTGCGCGCTGCCCTGGCTGTCGCTGGCAATCGCCAGGCCGCTGACCACGCTCACCGAGCCGCTCAACCGTTCCCCGTCAAAACCATCGCCCAGCACTTCCACCGCCTGGCCTTGGTGCAGCTGGTTGATGTCCAGCTCAGACACCTTGGCGACGATTTTCAGCCGCTCGATATTGGCCAGGCCGAACAGCACCTGGCCCTGGCTGACCTTGCTGCCGGCCTGAATCGGCGCGTTGGTGTTGCCGCTTTGGGGCGTATTGTTGCCGGGGGCGGGCACCACGATGCCGGAGAACGGCGCCTTCACCTCCTTGCCTGCGAGCAGGGTACGCAAGGCCTCGTATTTCACCGTGGCGTTGGTCAGTTCCATGTCGGCGATCTGGCGGTATTCGCCCTTGCCCTGGTCGAGGGCCTGTTGCAGTTCGCTGCGGGCGGAGGCGAGGTCCAGTTGCTGTTGCTGAGCCTGTTGCTTGAGGTCGTCCAGCTCATTGCGCGGGATGATGCCGCGCTTGAACAGGTTTTCGCTTTCGGTGAGTTTGCGTTGGGTGTTGCCGGCGGTCATCTCGGCGGTGCGCAGGCTGCGGCGCGCACGGCTGACGGTGGGGCCGCTGTCCCAGTCCTGCAGCTCTTGCACGGCGCGGCGGGCCTTGAGCTGGGCGGAGAGGGCGTCGCGCAACTGCACCTCAAGGGTGGCCGGGTCCATGCGCAACAGCACCTGGCCAGCCTCGACCCGCTGGCCTTGCTCCACCAGATTGGCCTGCACGTTACCGTCGAACGGCGCCGTGAGGGTGAGGGTGGTGTCGGGTTCTATCTTGCCCACCAGGCCGATCTGGTGCACCAGCGGGTCGGGCTTGACGGCCAGCCATTGTTCGGTGGCGCCGGCCGGGCCTTCTGCGGGGCTGCGCAGGGCCAGCCCCGCGCCGGCCAGCAGCAGAATCAATGCGACGCCCAGCAGGCGTTTTCGATTAGTAGTCATTGAGGGCGATTTCCCAACTTTCCAGCGTCATGCCCAGGGTCAAGTCGAGCTGGGTCTGGGCGTTCAAATAAGCGATCAGGGCGTTGAGCTGCGCGTTTTCGGCATTGCGCAGGTCGGTCTCGAAGCTCAGCACCTGGAAGTTGGTGGAGCGCCCGGCGCTGAGTTTCTCGCGTTCGATCTCGATCTTGCGCCGCGACAACTCCACCGCGCGCTGGGAGATTTCATACTGGCGCCAGCGGGTGCCGAGGTCGCGTACCACGTCGTTGACGTTGCGTTCCAGTTCCTGGCGGGCGTCGGTGATGCGGATCTCCTGGTCCTCCACATTGACCCGCGCGCGCACTTCGGCCTGGCGCGTGCTGATGTCGCCGATGGGGATCTGCACCTGCACGCCGGCGTAGCTGTCCCAGGTCCGGTTGTTGGTGCTGCCGCCGTCGTTATTGTAGGCGTCGCGTATCTGGTTTGCGCCGGCCACCAGGTCCACCTGCCAGCGCCCGGAGTCCTTGGCGATCACCAGGTTGAGGTCGGCCTGCTGGCTGCCGAGCAGGGCGGCGAGGTATTCCGGTTGCTGGGTCTGCGCCAGGTTGAAGGCCTGGCGTTTGTCGATCTGCAGGGGCTTGGCCTCCAGGGCTTCGGTGGCGCGAATCGGCGTCGACAGGTCCAGGGCCAGCAGGCGCAGCAAGGCCAGGCGGTTGGTGTCCAGTTGGTTCTGCGCTTCTTCGACGCCCAGTTGCTGGGTGGCGATATCGGCTTCGGTCTGCACGATCTCGAATTCGGCCATGCGCCCGGCGCTGATCAAGGCTTTGTTCACCTCCAGCAAGGTGCCGGAGCGCTTGAGGGCGTCCTGTACGATGCTCAGTTGCTCCTGGGCCCGCAGCAGTTCGCGGTAGGTGGCGATGATCTGGCTGATGGTCTGCGCCACGGTCGCCTTGAGGTTCAGGCGGTTGGCCTGCTCCGACAGGCGCGACAGGCGCAACGGTGCGGTGGTGGCGTCCCAGCCGGCGCCGCGCATCAACGGCTGGATGATCGCCAGGTCGAGGCCGTCGCTGCGGTAGCGGCCGGCGCGGTCGGCGTTGTTCAGCTGCTGGGTCCAGGCCATGCTCAGGCGGGTGCCGTACTCACTGAGCAAGCTGGTGGCCGGCGCCACGTTGGCATTGCGCGCACTGTCCTGGGAGCCACGGGTGCTGCGGTAATAGCTGTTAAGGGTGAGCTTGGGGTTGAACACGTCTTCGGCGACGCGCAGGTCGAACTTCTGCGCCACCCGTTGCAGGTAGGCGCTGCGGATTGCCGGGTTGTTGCGCAGGCCCAGGTACACGGCGTCACCCAGGGTCATGCTGGTGACCTGGGCATTCAAGGACACGCCCCGGTCGTAACCGCTGCGGGTGCTGCTGGGGGCCGACGGCTTGATGACCACCTCGGCGGCCATGCCGTGCAGGCTGATCAACACGAGCAACCCCAGCCATTTACTCATCGCGCAAGGCCTCCACCGGCTGCAACCGTGAGGCCGACACCGCCGGGTAGATGCCAAAGAACAAGCCCACCAGCAACGTACTGCCCACGCCCAGGGGCAGGGCGGCGACGGCCAGGTCGAATAGCCAGCCCGACAGCCAGGCATAGAGCCAGGCGGCGGTCATGCCAAGTACCGCACCGCACAGCGCGCCGACGGCGGTGAGGGTGACGGCTTCGAGCAGGAACAGGTTGCGGATGTCGCGCTGGCGAGCGCCCAGGGCCATGCGAATGCCGATCTCACGACGGCGTTCCGACACGTTCATCAGCATCACATTCATCACGCCTACGCCGCCGCCGACCAGGGAAATGGCACCGAGGGCCAGCAGCAGGTAGGCGAAGGTGCGGCTTTGCCGGGTCATGCCGTCGATCATTTGCTGGGGCACCTGGATGTCGACCGTGTGGTCGGTGAGTTGGGTCTGCAAGGCGCTGGCGGCTTCAGTGGCAATGTGTTCCATGTCCTGGCCGGGCGCGGCGCGGATAATCACATTGCCGATCTGCGGCATGGCATGGATGCGGCGCATGCCTTCGGCGGGAATGAACAACGACTCGTTGGCCTGTACCGGCATCAGCATTGCCCTGGGCTGGTTCTGCAGAATGCCCACCACCAGGAACAGGTAGTCGTTGATGCGCACGCGGTCGCCCAGTTGCAGCGGATCGCCCGGCGCTCCGAGGGCCTGGGCCAGTTGGTCACCGATCACGCCATAGGTTTCGTTGGCGTCGAAGCTCGACAGGAAGCGCCCCTGCCGTACCACCAGGCGCATCGCCGCCTGGATGTCCGGTGTGCTGCCGACGAGGTTGGCGTTGGTGGTGCGGCCATGGAACACGATGGGCCCGCTGAACAAGGTCAGCGCGCCGATATGGGCAATGCCCGGCACGGCCTGGCGCACGGCATCCAGGTCGAGCCTCGCGGGCGCGGGGACCGTGCTGCTGCCCTTGGGAGGGAACTGGGCGACCAGGGTGTCGGTGCCCATGTCCTTGAAAATCATCGCGGCATCCACCGCCGCGTTATGGCCGATATTGATCAGCGCCACCACCGACGAACTGCCGATGACGATGCCCAGCAGGGCCAGCACCGAGCGCTTGCCCAGGGTGCGCAGGCTGACGAAGGCTTCATGCAGCAGTTGGCTGAAGCTCTGTTCGACCCGCAGGCTCATAGGCGCCCGGCCTCGTGCACTACGCCGTTGCGCACCAGGATCTTGCGCTCCAGGCGTTCGGCGATATGCGGGTCGTGGGTGACGATGATCAGTGTGACCTGTTGCTCGCGGTTCAATGCCAGCAGCAGGTCCATGATGTCCTGGGCGGTGCTGCTGTCGAGGTTGCCGGTGGGCTCGTCGGCCAGGATCACCGAAGGCTTGCCCACCAATGCACGGGCAATCGCCACACGCTGGCGCTGGCCGCCGGAGAGGTCGGCGGGGCGATGGTGGGCGCGTTCCGCCAGCCCGACCTGTTCGAGCATGCGCAGGGCCTGCGCCACCGATTCATGCCGCGATACACCGCGATAGCTCAGGGGCAGGGCGACGTTGTCCAGGGCGCTGAGGCGCGGCAGCAGGTTGAAGCTCTGGAACACAAAGCCGATCTGCTGGTTGCGGATCGCCGCCAGTTCGTCCGGGGATGCACTGAAAATATCGTGGCCGGCAAAATGGTACTGGCCGCAATTGGGCAGGTCCAGCAGGCCGAGGATATTGAGCAAGGTGCTTTTGCCGGAGCCCGAGGCGCCGAGGATGCCGCAGCTGTCACCGCGCTCGATGGACAGGCACACCTCATTGAGAATGGTCAGTTCCTGCCCGGCGAGCTGATAGCGCTTGCCGATGCCTTGCAGGGAAATCAAGCCTGGGTGCGCGGGGGTATCTGTCATCGTGACTACGCCTGCAGTCTCGACGCTGCCGTCATGCGCCCTTTGTAAATCTTTGTAACAAGTTCGGGAGCTATCTGGTTCGCGTCACGGACTGGTTTTATTTCTTGTTTTTAAAATATTGTTTGAATACTAACCGTGTTCCCGATGCTTCGCCAGCCGTGGATGTAGAGCGGTTTTACGCTTTGAAAAGATTTCCCTCGCCGGTACGGGGGTCTACCGAAAGGTCCGTGGCTTGCCTGAGAATCCCCATGGGCAAAGGCTTTGGATAGTATGGCGGTGTGTCACTACTTGCTTTCGACCGGCCACACCGGTATAAAAAATCAAATTATTTTTTAAAACAATATTTCCGCCGTGGAACCCTTATGGTCGCGAAGAAACTCAGCGCTCCAAACGTTACCAAGACTCGATTGCTGGATGCGACAGAGGCTCTCTTCATCAAATACGGCTATGACGCCGTGCTGCTGCGGCAGATTACCGAGCGCGCCCAGGTGAACCTGGCTGCGGTGAACTACCACTTCGGGGACAAGGACTCCTTGATGAAGACCCTGCTGATGCAACGCCTGGAGCCGCTCAACGAGCAGCGCTTGGAATTGCTGGCGCGCTGTGAGGCCGAATCCGACGGCCCCCTCGACTGCGACACCTTGCTCGGCGTGCTCTTCGCCCCGGCCATGGGCCTGGAACGCAGCGACCCGGCGAGTGGGGAAGGCCGTTCGTTCATCCGTTTCCTCGGGCGGGTGTACAGCGACACCTCGCCGTTTATCCAGGAATACCTCAAGGTGCATTACCAACCGGTGTTCCAACGCTTCTTCGAAGCCTTCGCCCTGGCCTTGCCGGACTTGCCGCGCAACGAGCTGGGGGTGCGCCTGCAATTTGCCCTCAAGGCGATTTCCGGGGTCATGGCCGGTACCGAATTGCGCCTGCTGATGAACTCCATGAGCCTGGGCCGCCCGGCGACGGATGCCGAGGTGATGGCCAAGCTGATCACCCTGGTCTCGGCGGCGATTCGTGTGCCGCAGCAAAGCCCCGAAGCCGAAAACGCGTTGGCCAAGGTGCTGGACACCCAGCGTGCCATTCGTGAACAGGCGACAGCGCCGGCCGCCAAGGCCTCGCGCTGACAAATCCCAGGCAAAAAAAAGCCCGCTGGGGCGGCGGGCTTGATGTGCAACGTTTGTAACGGATGAGGCTTCACCCTACGTCCCGGGATGTGAATAAAACGTGAAAAAAATGTAAGAGAAAGTGTGAAACTGTTGAGCTGGGTAAACAGGTCAACGGACTCCCTTTCTAGATCTTCCAGCGCCCGGCGCTTTTAGCCAGGCGTTGGCGCATCGCGTCCACATTCGCCGCCAGTTGCACGGTCAACAATCGATACCCATCCAGCGCGCTGTAAACCGGCGCATCCAGGCTGGGCTCGCCGCCGCTGACAGGGCTGGGCCGCTCCAGCCGCTCCGTGACCCCCGACTTCAATGCCCGCGCCATCCCCACCAACTGCACGCGAATCTGCCGATGCTCGGCTTTCAACATCACTTGCATGCGCGCCATCGCCTGTTCGTCCCGCGGGTCCGGGCGGGTGTTGCCGAGAATCTCCAGGGTGCTGATGCACATGCGCAGGTGGCGTTGGATCGCGTCCAGCTCAGTCATCGAGATGCGCACCTCCTTGGACACCGACGGCATCAGCGAGCGCAATTGCAGCATTGCCGCATTCAGGCGGTTGAGCAGCTTCAGGTGTTCATCGTCGGTGACCGACTGGCCATTGATGATCCGGCTGTAGATCTGGGCGCAATCACGCAAGGCGCTGGCCAGGTTGTAGCGCCAGGAATACACGGCATACAACGGCAGGGCGAAGGAAAACGCCAGCGCCAAGGCAATGCCGATCAGGATATCCACGGTGCGCCACAGCCCGTCCGACAACGGGTTGTCACCGTGCCCCGCGACGATAAACACCGTGATCGCGGACAACAGCGCCGTGTACCCGCCCTTGCCGATGGCGTGATAGGAAAAAAACCCGCACACCACCGACATCAGCAGGTAGGTGAGCAGCGGCTGGCCGACATACGCCTCCTGCACCACCAGCAGCAGACCGACGCTGGCACCGATCAGCGTGCCATAGGCACGCTCAACGGCCTTCTTGCCGATATTGCCGTGGTGTTGCAAACCGCCGATCACCACCAGCATGGTCACCGATGCCCATTCACCATGGGGCAGGTTGATGCCGGTGGTCAGCAGGATCGTCGCCAGCAAGCCGATGGACACGCGCACGGCGTGGATCAGCTTGGCGTGGCGATAGCGGCGGTAGGGGTCGAGCAAGGGGCGCAGCAGGCGCCGGGCGAAGAGTGGCAGGTTCATCGGTAATTAAAGTGGCCTCGGTTTTGGATATGTACACAATCCAAATGTGGGAGGGGGCGGTCCCCTCCCACATTGAGATCGGCATTGTGCTTAGAAGATATAGTCGGTGGTCAGGAAGCTTGAGTCACGGTTGCGCAGGATATCGCTGACCAGCGCCTTGTTGCTTTCCTGGAACTTGGTCGCCACCAGGGTGCGGATCGAAAACACGCGCAGCGCGTCATGTACCGACAGCGTGCCTTCGGCCGAGTTCTTGCGCCCGTTGAACGGGAAAGTGTCCGGGCCGCGCTGGCACTGGGCGTTGATATTGATGCGGCCGACCTGGTTGGCGAAGGTGTCCACCAGGCGTCCGACTTCCACGGCGTTGGTGCCGAAAATACTCAATTGCTGGCCGAAGTCCGAGTCGAGTACGTACTCGATCACCGTCTCCAGATCGCGGTAGGGCACGATGGGCACCACCGGGCCGAATTGTTCCTCGTGGTACACGCGCATCTGCGGATTCACCGGGTACAGCACCGCCGGATAGAAGAACGAACCACGATGGGTACCGCCATTGGCATTCACCACGTGGGCGCCGTGTTGTTGGGCATCGGCCACCAGGTCGTTGAGGTAGTCCACCTTGCCGACTTCCGGCAGCGGCGTCAGTGAAACCCCGTCTTCCCAGGGCATGCCGGGTTTGAGGGTCTCCAGCTTGCGGTTGAATTTCTCGATGAAGCTGTCGACCACGTCTTCATGCACAAACAGGATTTTCAGCGCGGTGCAGCGCTGGCCGTTGAAGGACAGCGAACCGGTGACGGCCTCGCTGACGGCGTTGTCCAGGTCCACCTCGGGCAGCACGATGCCGGGGTTTTTCGCATCCAGGCCCAGGGCCGCACGCAGGCGGTGCGGCTTGGGGTGCAGTTTTTTCAAGTCACTGGCGGCCTTGTTGGTGCCGATAAAGGCAAAGATGTCGATCTTGCCGCTGGCCATCAACGCACTGACGGTTTCGCGGCCGCTGCCGTAGATCACGTTGATCACCCCGGCCGGGAAACTGTCGCGGAAGGCTTCCAGCAACGGACGGATCAGCAGCACACCGAGTTTGGCCGGCTTGAACACCACGGTATTGCCCATGATCAGCGCCGGGATCAGCGTGGTAAACGTCTCGTTGAGCGGGTAGTTGTAGGGCCCCATGCACAGCGCCACGCCCAGGGGGACGCGGCGGATCTGCCCGAGGGTGTCCTGTTCCAACTCGAAGCGGCTGCTGCGGCGGTCGAGTTCCTTGAGGGCATTGATGGTGTCGGTGATGTAGTCGCAAGTGCGGTCGAACTCTTTCTGCGAGTCCTTGAGGTTCTTGCCGATCTCCCACATCAGCAGCGTGACCACTGCGTCGCGCTGTTCGCGCATACGTCGCAAAAACGCCTCGACGTGCTGGATACGCTCCACCACCCGCATCGTCGGCCATTCACCCTGGCCTCGGTCATAAGCGCGCACGGCGGCATCGAGGGCGGTGAGGGCGGTGTCGGCATCCAGCAACGGCGTGCTGCCGATCACCACGCGGCGGTCGCCCAATTGCACCGGGCTCTGCACCTGGGCCAAGGGGCCGTTCCACACCTGCAACTGGCCATCCACCAGGTAGTCACGCTGTTCGATGGGCGCCGCCAGGCGGTATTGCTCGGGAATATCGGCGACGCTGGTGGGAAACAGCTGGGCGAGCAGGTTGCTGCTGGTCATGGCACTACCCCTGAAATAGTTGCAAAACATGACTAGAGAGTCACCCAACACAGGGCTCTATGGCAAGGCTTGTGCGCGTTGCACTACACACCGGGGCGTGTCGCCTGCTCTTCGAGATAGTAGACTGCGCGCCTTTCTTGAAGGAGTTCACATGAGTCAGTACCAGCCGGGCATTCTTGCCGCACCGGTGCCTTTGCAGGCACGCCATCTGTTTTTTGCCGTTGACACCCTGGCAGCCGTGCCCGCTGCGCTGGACGCGCTGGTGCAGTTGGCCGATTCGGCGGCAGTGGTCGGATTTGGCGAGCCGCTGGTCAACGCGCTGGGTGCAACGATTGATGGTTTGCGCAGCTTTCCTGCCGTGAGCGCACCGGGCGCGCACAACCCGTCCACCCAGCAGGCACTGTGGGTGTGGCTGCATGGCGTCGATCGCGGCGAGTTGCTGCTGCGCAGTCGCGCTTTCGAGAAGGCCCTGGCCCCGGCGTTTCGCCTGGTACAGTCGACCGAAGGCTTCCGCTACAAGACTGGCTTCGACCTCACCGACTACGAAGACGGCACCGAAAACCCCCACGATGACGCTGCCGTTGAAGCCGCCCTGACCGACAGCGGTGCCAGCTTCGCCGCGATCCAGCAATGGCAGCACGACCTCGATGGCTTCGCCGCGTTGCCCGCCCAGGAGCGCGACCACATCATCGGCCGCCGCCATGGCGACAACGAAGAGCTGGAAGACGCTCCCGAATCCGCCCACACCAAACGTACCGCCCAGGAAAGCTTCACCCCGGAAGCCTTCGTGGTGCGCCGCTCCATGCCCTGGGCCGAAAATGGCCAGGCCGGGTTGATGTTCCTCGCGTTCGGCCATTCCTTCGATGCGTTCGAAGCGCAACTGCGCCGCATGAGCGGGTTGGAGGACGGGATTGTCGATGGCCTGTATCGCATCAGCACGCCGTTGACCGGTGGTTACTACTGGTGTCCGCCGACCCTCGGTGGGCGCCTGGACCTGAGTGCACTGGCAGGCTGATCGCCTTTACCTGTGGCGCGTGGCTGAACATGAAAATTCGGACAGCCACGCAATCCCCCACTGAAAAAATCCCCGGCTGCCCTTAATCTAGACACCTTTGCCACTGTGCGGATTGTTCATGTCTTCTATTGCCGATGGGCTGCCCCTCAATAAACGCCTGCCGGCCGTGATCGCGATCTCCCTGGGGATCGGCATGGCGACCCTGGACACGGCCATCGTCAACACGGCTTTGCCGACCCTGGCCGAAGGGATTGGCACCGATTCCGCCTCGGTGATCTGGGTGGTCAATGCCTACCAGTTGGCGATTATCGCCACGGTCCTGCCGTTTGCGTCCCTCAGCGATGTGCTCGGGCACCGCCGCGTATATCTCGGCGGGTTGCTGCTGTTTATCGTCTCGTCGCTGTTTTGCGGGCTGGCCGGCTCGCTGGTCAGCCTGACCGCCGCCCGTGTGGTGCAGGGGCTGGGAGCGGCGGCGATCATGAGCGTCAATACGGCGTTGCTGCGGCATATCTACCCGTCAAAAATGCTCGGGCGTGGCCTGGGCTATAACTCGCTGGTGGTGGGGCTGGCGTTTACCCTGGGGCCCACGGCGGCGTCGGCGATTCTGTCGGTGGCGACCTGGCACTGGCTGTACCTGATCAATGTGCCGTTGGGGCTGTTGGCCCTGGGACTGGGCCTGCGTTCATTGCCGACCCTGCCGATGACCGGGCATGCCTTCGACCGCCTCGCGGCGGCGCTGTGTGCCGGGTTATTCGCCTTGCTGGTGCTGGGGCTGGGCACGGCGGTGCATGGTGCGCAGGGGGCGTTGACCCTGGGCTTGATTGCGGTGGCGCTGCTGTGTGGCGCCTTGCTGCTGCGTCGGCAGGCCGGTCACCCGGCGCCGATGCTGGCGTTGGATCTGTTCAAGCGGCCGGTGTTTGCCTTGTCTTCCCTGACGGCGATCTGCGCCTTCAGCGCCCAGGGCCTGGCCTTTGTGTCGCTGCCCTTTCTGTTGCAGGCGGTGCTGGGGCATAGCCAGGTGGAAACCGGATTCCTCATGACACCGTGGCCGGCGGTCGTGGCGGTGATGGCGTTGGTCGCCGGGCGCCTGGCTGACCGTGTGTCCCTGGGCCTGCTGTGCGGTATCGGGCTGTTGATGTTGAGCGTGGGAATGGCCGCGTTGGCGACCTTGGGCCACGGCGCGTCGGCCTTCGATATTGGCTGGCGCATGGCGTTGTGCGGTGCCGGTTTCGGCTTCTTCCAGTCGCCCAACCTCAAGGCCTTGATGACCAGTGCGCCGTTGGCGCGCAGCGGTGGGGCCAGCGGCATCGTGGCGATTTCGCGGTTGCTGGGGCAGACGCTGGGGGCGTCGTTGGTGGCGCTGTGTTTCCACCTGTCCCTGGGCAATGGCCCGCTGTATGCGCTGTGGCTGGGTTGCGTGTTTGCGCTGGTGGGCGCCGTGGCCAGTGGCCTGCGTTTGCTGCCCTACGGGAAAAAGCCGTTGTAAAACCTGCGGCGGGAGGGCTACCGTGGCGACCTGAATATTTCGGGATGTTTCAGATTTATGTCCAGCCTGGCCCTCCGCACTGCCGATACCCATTCCCGCCGTGCTGCGTTGACCCTGGCGTTATGCCTGCCCAGTGACGTGTTGCTCTATCTGCTGCTGCCCATGGAGTCCCAGGCCTTCGGCATCACGCTCGCCCAGGCCGGGGTGTTGCTGGCGGCCAACCGGCTGGTGCGGATTTTCGGTTATCGCCATGTGCTGAATTTCTACGCGCGCAACGGCGATCGCCTGACCTGCATGATCGCCGCCGGTGCCGCAACGCTGTGCGCCCTGGGTAATTCGGTACTGTCGGGCTTTGCCGCGTTGTTGGGGCTGCGGCTGGTGTGGGGCCTGTGTTTCGCTGCGTTGAACCTGTCGACCCAGGTATTGGCCACCTCCGAGCCGGAGGGCGCCGCTCGCCGGGCCGGGCGATCGCGGGCCCTGATCGCCTGGGGGCCGATGTTGGCGTTACCGTTCGGTGGCTGGCTGACGCTGTGGGTCGGGCCGCGTCCGATCTTTGTGATCCTCGCCGGCTGTTGCCTGGTGGGGCTGTGGATGGCGCGCGGCCTGCCCAGCGCCGGGCATGATTTGCACAGCACCCCGGGACGCCGTTTCAAGTGGCCCGACAGCGTGGCGCTGTGGTCGTTTATCGAAGGCGTGGCGCTGGACGGACTGTTTATTTTCGGCCTGTCGATCCAGGCGCAGAAGCTGCTCGGCGGTAATGCGGTGCTGATCGCCGGCGGCTTGATGGCCCTGCGTTATGTCTCGGAAATGCTCCTGAGTCCCCTGGGAGGCCACGCCGCCCAGCGCTTTGGCGCGACCTCGATGTTGTTGCTGTTTTCGTTCCTGAGTGCCTTGGCCTTGACGGCGTTCGGCAGCTATTGGGTGATTGTCGGCGCGGCGGCGGTGTTGGTGCTGCGCGCGTTGCAACTGCCCCTGGTGACCACCCTGGTCGCCGAGCGCAACCCCGGTTCGCTGCGGGTGTCGGCCCTGGCGTCGAATGCGGTATGGCGTGACATCGGTGCGGGCCTCGGGCCACTGCTGGCAGGCCTGCTGTTGCCGGTGGCCTCGGCACCCCTGGTGTTTGGCGTGGCGGGTGCGGCGATTGCGGTGAGTGCGTTGTTCTGCTGGCGCACCCGTGTGGCAGCCGGCTGACTTACGTGCGTTTCAATCCTTCCAGCCACGCGGGATCAAAGCGGGTTTGTTCGGTGTCGATCCCCAGCACGTGCATCTTCGCCTGATGTGCTTCGATTTCCCCCACCAACTGCGCCTGGGCACTGGAGTTGGCGTCCAGGGCGTGCATCTGCGTCAGCCCCAGGTGATAGAAACGCAGGACCTTCATGGCCGTCGGATCATTCGCCTGCACACGCTCGGTGACGGTGTGCATCACGTTGGTCACGCGCATCAGGGTGCGCTTGAGCTGCCAGCCATAGACGGCCGGTGCCAACCACGGTTGGGTGCGGAACGGGCCGCGCAGCAGGGCGACCGTTATCAACACCCCGGCGAATACGCCACCGACATTGAAGCGGAAGTTGTCACCGCCGGGTTCGCCGAACAGCATCACCGCCAGGCTCGACAGCAGCATGGCCAGGGCCACGAACAGCACGGCTACGATCAGGGTGCTGCGGCGCGTCTGTTGGCGGTAGGTGACGGGGTCGCAGGGTTTGAGCTCGAACATCCGGTCCAGGTCTCCAGGGCGGGTAGGGGAAGGCATCTTCTCATGGTCGGCGGTCAGTGGTGGGGCAATCAAGTTGAACCATGATCTGGGGCAGTTTCTCTAAACCGGTGTAGCCCCTTTGAGGTCAACCACCATGCCCGAGTACAAGCAGCCACCGCCCGGTACCCCGGACCCCGATCGCACACCCGGCGAAGAGGAGCGCGACAACGATGCCTTGCGCCCCAATGACCCGAAAGAGCGTGACGCCCAGGATGATGTGGAGCGCGTCGAAGACGACCTGGAAAACCTCCACGACAAAGCTCGCCCGCTATAACAGGAGACCATGATGAACAAGCGCTCGGATGGACCGCCCTCCAACGAACACGCCAGCGGCAAGGATGAGCTGGGATTTGATCCGGACTCGCCCGATGTGGCCGACCCGCAGGTTGATCCCATCGGTCCGGCCATCGCCCCCCTGGATAAAAAGGCCAAGGACGACGGGAAAAAAAGCCGCCCTACGATCCGTTGGGCGACTTGAAGAAATGAGCTGGGCCCCGCCAATGAGTGGGGCTTTTTATTTATCTGGGCGGCATCCAGGTGACGTCGGTGATGCCGTACTTCTCGGCCCATGGGCGCGTGGTTTTTTTCACCTGCTCATGGCCGACCCGGCCGATACGACTGACATGCGCTATGTCGGCGTCAACGGCTGCCCAGTGCCAGGCCTCGGCGTTGTTCATCACTTCGGCACGCACCACAAAGGACTTCGGTTGACCGTGCAGTTGGTAGTGGATGGTGTAGATTTTTGCGGTACTCATGTTGCCTCCCTGTCTTGTTATAGATGGATAGGGAACGGTTTAAAAAGGTTCACTCAAAATGACAATCTGCATGCTTGCGCGGCATAGTGACGCATTCCTCCCGCGCCCAAGGATCGCGCCATGACCCTCCTGAACCACAGCCGCCTGTACCTGCAACGCCTGGGTTACGACTCGCCACCACCGCCCACCCTGCAGACCCTGCGGGATTTGCAACTGCGTCATGTGTGCACCTTCGCCTTCGAAAGCCTGTCGACCCTGTTGCGTCTGCCGGTGCCGATCGACTTGCCCAGCGTCGAGCAGAAAGTCCTGTTCGATGGGCGGGGTGGGTATTGCTATGAGTTGAACCAGATGTTCCTGGCGCTGTTGCAGGCACTGGGCTTCGATGCTCGCGGCATTACCGGGCGGGTTGTGATGGGGGGGCCGCCGGATGCACGTACGGCGCGTACCCATCGCCTGAGCCTGGTGACATTGGACGGCGTGCGCTACATCACCGACGTCGGCTTTGGTGGCATGGTGCCCAGCAGTCCGTTGCAGTTGGACACGCAGGCCGTGCAGGCCACGGCCCATGAGCCGTATCGCCTGACTCTCAATGAACAGGAGAGCAGCTACACCTTGTGGGCCGAGGTCGCGGGGGAGTGGCGTGGCTTGTATGTGTTCGACCTGCAAGTGCAGGCAGACATCGACTACGAAATCGGTAACTGGTACGTCTCGACCCATCCAGGTTCGCCGTTCGTGGGCCAATTGAAAGTCGCACGCCTGGCAGCGGGGGAACGCCACACCTTGAACAACGCCCTCTATGGGATTCACTACCTGGATCGGCCGAGTGACAAGCGTGTGATCCAGAGCGCCGACGAGCTGCTGGACGTACTGGGCACTACCTTTGGGATTCGCGTGCCGGTTCACCCTCAGCTTGATTCAACCCTTGAGGGCTTGGTAATGGCTGCACGCCAGGAGTATTGATCCAGAGCGATCGCTGAACCGTTTTACCTCCAAGTGGGGGCAAATTTTTTCGAACCTTTGGTGCCAGCCTGGGTTCGAAGCGTTTCCTGAATAATTTGCCCACCAGACAAGGAGATGTAAACGATGTCCAAACTATTCGGAAACCTCCTCAAGCATTCCTCACTGCTGGCGCTGGTCGCCGCGCCAGCCTTGGTGTTCGCCGCACCGTCCACTGACCCGATTTCTACCTTTGGGATTCTGGGCAGCTACAACGACTTCAAGCTCGAAGGCGGTAGTGAAAGTGATAAGGACCACATGCCCGAAGCCGGTCTTTTCTACAACTTCGGCAACAAGCTCACCGCCGAGTCGGGCTTTATCTACCAGGCAGGTGTGGAAGCCAAGTACGGTAAAAAGAGTGATAACAAACTCAAGGAAGGCCAGGCCGACCTGGATCTCGGCTGGCGTGCCGCGCTGGATGCGCGCAACTTCGTCGACGTGATCGTGGGCGGCGGTTACAGCTGGACCCGCTATGAGCTGGACTCGAACGACTACGACATGGAGCTCACCAACAAGTCGCCGTTCGCCAAGGCAGCCCTGGGCTACAACCATCAGTTCGATGACATGACGCTGCGTTTCGAAGCCGGTGCGCGTCGCACCATTGATGGTCGTACCAAGCTCAAGGTGGACGGCGTGGGCAGCGACACCGTGGACCTCAAGGACCGCACCAACCCTTACGCCGAAGTCAGCCTGCTGATGAACCAGAAGGGCGACCTGCCGGTGATGGCGGGCCTTTACTACACCCGCACCGAATACAAGCTCGACGGTGATTCCGAAGTGGCCGATAACACTCGGCTCAAGCGGGATGAGTACGGGGTCAAGGTCGGTATCGCGTTCTGACGCGATTGCAATGTAAAACGCCCCGAACATTCGGGGCGTTTTTTTGGGCTGTTGCAGGTCAGCCCAGAACGCAAAAACGGCGCCCTGGGGCGCCGTTTCTGTTGGTTCACATACCGCTAAGGGATCAAACCCCCAGCACCGCGTGCTGCACCAGGGTCAGCAACGGTTGTGGGTACACGCCCAGGAAGAAGGCGAGCAGGGCGATAGCCAGCAGCATCACGCCACCGGCTTTCTGTTCCCAGTGCAGCTCGGCATCCACACGGCGCAGGTTTGGCTCGATCAGGTACAGGGTGACCATCACGCGCAGGTAGTAGAACACGCCGATGGCACTGCCCAGCACCAGGGACGCAACCAGCCACCACTCGTGGGCTTCGACACCGGTCGCGACGATGTAGAACTTGCCGATAAAGCCCGCGGTCAGCGGGATACCGGCCAGGGACAGCATCATCACGGTCAGTACGGCGGTCAGGTACGGACGGCGCCAGAACAGGCCGCGGTATTCGTACAGGGCGTCGGCGTCACGGCCCTTGTAAGGCGAGGACATCAGGGTGATCACGCCGAACGCGCCGAGGCTGGTGATCACGTAGGTGACCAGGTACACGCCGATGGCTTCCACGGCCAGGCCTTTGCTCGCCACCAGGGCGATCAGCAGGTAGCCGAAGTGGGCGATGGACGAGTAACCCAGCAGACGCTTGAGGTTGTTCTGGGTCAGCGCCAGCAGGTTACCGAACAGGATCGACGCGATGGCGATCACGGTCAGCACGTTGCTCAGCACGCCGGTGTTGGCGGCAGGCGAGATCTGGAACAGACGCACCATCACCGCAAACACAGCGACCTTGGACGCGGTCGCCAGGAACGCCGCCACCGGCGCCGGGGCGCCTTCGTACACGTCCGGGGTCCACAGGTGGAACGGCACCAGCGACAGCTTGAACGCCAGGCCGATCAGCATCATCGCCAGGCCCAGTTGGGCGATCGGCGCGGGGCTGTTGGTGGCGGCCAGGGCGTGACCGATACCGGTGAAGCTCAGGCTGCCGGCTTCGGCGTAGAGCAGGGCCATGCCGAACAACAGGAACGCGGAACCGGCGGCCGACAGCACCATGTACTTGATGCCGGCTTCCAGGGAGCGCTTGTTGAAGAAGGCGTAGGCCACCAGGCCGTAGGTCGGGATCGACAGCAGTTCCAGGCCGATGAACAAGCCGGCCAGGTGCTGCGCGCTGACCAGCACGATACCGCCGGCCGCAGCCAGCAGGATCAGCAGGTACAGCTCTTCGCGGTTGCCCGGGTAGCCGGTGCCGCCTTCGCCGAGGTAGGCGTGGGCGAGGGTGACGCAGGCGAGGGTGGCGACGAGGATCAGCGCGATATACAGCAGCGCGAAGTCATCGACCATCATCAGCGGGGTCACCGCCAGTGGCGCGACCTTGAGTGCCGGGATAATCGACAGCAAGGCCAGGTTCAGACCGGCGCAGGACAGCAGGAACGTTTGTGAATGATTGCGGCGCCAGGCGATCGCCAGCATCACCACCACGATGGTGAGGCTGGTGATCAGCAGCGGCGCAAGCGCGATAAAGTGTTGGATCGTGAATTCCATAGCGCTCTTACCGGGCCGAAGCGAGTTGAGAGAAGGCGGTGCCGAACCACTGCTGCACGCCATGCATCGTCGCGGCAGAAGTGTCCAGGAACGGTTGCGGGTACACGCCGATGTAGATCAGCAATACCGCAAGGCCGAGCACCATGATCAGTTCGCGAGCATCCATCCCCTTGAGGACGGTGTCGGACTTGGCCGGGCCGAAGTAGGCGCGGTGGATCATGATCAGCGAGTAGACCGAACCGAATACCAGGCCGGAGGTAGCAATGGCGCTGATCCACGGTGTTTGCACGAAGGCACCCATCAGGATCAGGAACTCGCCGATGAAGTTACCGGTACCCGGCAAGCCCAGGGAAGCGGCGGCGAAGAACAGGCTGATCGCCGGCAGGTACGCAATGCGCGACCACACGCCGCCCATCTCGCGCATGTCACGGGTGTGCAGGCGCTCGTACAACTGGCCACTCAGGATGAACAGTGCGGCGGCCGAGACACCGTGGGCCAGCATCTGGATCACTGCACCTTGCAACGCCAGCTGGCTGCCGGAGTAGATGCCGATCAGTACGAAGCCCATGTGGGAAACGGACGAGAAGGCAATCAGACGCTTGATGTCGGTTTGCGCGAATGCCAGGAACGCACCGTAGAAGATCCCGATCAGGCCGAGGGTCATGGCAATCGGCGCGAACTCGGCCGAGGCGTTCGGGAACAGCGGCAGGGCGAAACGCAGCAGGCCGTAGGCCGCCGTCTTCAGCAGGATACCGGCCAGGTCCACGGAACCGGCGGTCGGCGCCTGGGCGTGAGCGTCAGGCAGCCAGGAGTGGAACGGCACCACCGGCAGCTTCACCGCGAAGGCGATGAAGAAGCCCAGCATCAGGATGTACTCGGTGGTCAGGGACATCTTGGTTTTCAACAGGTCGGCGTAGTTGAAGGTAATCACGCCAGTCGAGTTGAAGTTGACCAGTACCAGGCCCAGGATCGCCACCAACATGATCAGGCCGGAAGCCTGGGTGAAGATGAAGAACTTGGTCGCCGCGTAGATCCGGGTTTTCTTGCCGTCCGAAGAACTGTGACCCCAGAGCGCGATGAGGAAGTACATCGGCACCAGCATCATTTCCCAGAAGAAGAAGAACATGAACAGGTCGAGGGCGAGGAACACGCCGACAACGCCGCCCAGGATCCACATCAGGTTCAGGTGGAAGAAGCCCACGTGACGCTGGATCTCTTTCCAGGAGCAGAGTACCGAGAGGATACCCAGCAGGCCGGTCAGCAGGATCATCAACAGCGACAGGCCGTCGAGGGCCAGGTGCACGTTGATGCCGAAGCGCTGGATCCACACGTGCTTGAATTCAAGCGCGAACGTCGGATCGACACCCGGTGCCGGAGCGAATGAATAGTCGCCATGGGCCCACAGCCAGAGGCCGAGTGCGAGTTCCAGGGACATGGTCAGCAACGCAATCCAGCGGGGGAGGGTGGCGCCGAAGCGTTCACCCATCCAGCAGAGCAGGCCGCCGATAAAGGGGATCAGGATTAGCCAGGGCAGAATCATGACGGGCTCGTTTCCTTTCGCAAGTTCGCAAAGTTCATATCAGACCGCTACCACAACGATGGCGCCGATCACCAGCACGGCACCGGCCGCCATGGAAGCCGCATACCAACGCAACTGGCCGGTCTCGGTACGGCTCAGGGCGGTGTGACCGCCTTTGGCCGCGCGCGGGATCAAACCGATGGTCTGGTCGAGCGGGTCTTTACGCAGTACATGACTGATGGCCAGGTAGGGCTTGACGAACAGTTTGTCGTAGAGCCAGTCGAAGCCCCAGGCCGCGAACCACCAGGCCGAGAGGAAACGGCCGATGCCACTGTTGGCCACGGCGGTCACGAAGCGACGCTTGCCGAGGAACAGCAGGGCCGCCAGCAGGATACCGGCGATGGCAATGGCGCCCGAGGCGATTTCCAGGCTGTGCTTGGCGGCGCCGCCGGCATGGCCGGCGCTTTCCGGCAGTACACCGGCCAGTGGCGGGGTGATCAGCGCGCCGATGAAGGTCGACAGGATGATCAGCACCGACAGTGGCAACCAGTGGGAGATGCCATGGCCTGCGTGGGCTTCGGTCTTGGCTTCACCGTGGAAGGTGATGAAGATCAGGCGGAAGGTGTACAGCGAGGTCATGAACGCACCCACCAGGCCTGCGTACAGCAGGTTCTGGTTACCGCTGGCAAAGGCTTCCCAGAGGATTTCGTCCTTGGAGTAGAAACCGGCGGTCACCAGCGGCAGGGCGGCCAGGGCGGCACCACCGACGATGAAGCTGGCGTAGGCCAGTGGCAGTTTCTTCCACAGGCCGCCCATCTTGAAGATGTTCTGCTCGTGGTGGCAGGCCACGATCACCGCACCGGAGGCCAGGAACAGCAGGGCCTTGAAGAAGGCGTGGGTCATCAGGTGGAAGATCGCCGCGTCCCAGGCGCCGACGCCCAGGGCCAGGAACATGTAGCCGATCTGGCTCATGGTCGAGTAGGCGAGGATCCGCTTGATGTCGGTCTGCACCAGCGCGGCGAAGCCGGCCAGTACCAGGGTCACGCCGCCGACGATGCCCACCAGGTGCAGGATGTCCGGCGCCAGGGTGAACAGGCCGTGGGTACGGGCGATCAGGTAGACACCGGCGGTCACCATGGTTGCGGCGTGGATCAGTGCCGACACCGGGGTAGGACCGGCCATCGCATCCGCCAGCCAGGTCTGCAGCGGCAGTTGCGCGGATTTACCCACGGCGCCGCCCAGCAGCATCAGGGTCGCCAGGGTGATCCAGAAGTCGCCGACCTGGAATTTCTGCGGTGCCAGCACCAGCAGTTCCTGGATGTTCAGCGTGCCCACCTGTTGGAACAGGATGAACAGGCCGATGGCCATGAACACGTCGCCGATGCGGGTGACGATAAATGCCTTGAGTGCCGCGTTACCGTTGTTGCGGTTGCTGTAGTAGAAACCGATCAACAGGTACGAGCACAGGCCCACGCCTTCCCAACCGAAGTACAGGAACAACAGGTTATCGCCGAGCACCAGGAACAGCATGCTGGCGATAAACAGGTTGGTGTACGAGAAGAAGCGCGAGTAGCCCGCTTCACCGCGCATGTACCAGGACGCGAACAGGTGGATCAGGAAGCCCACGCCCACCACCACGCCAAGCATGGTGATCGACAGGCCGTCGACGTAGAGGGCGAAGTTGGGCTTGAAGCCTTCCACCGACATCCACTGCCACAGCACCAGGGTGTAGTGGCCGCTTTCCGGCGGTGCCACGTTGAATTGCCAGATGACGTAGGCGGCAACGATAGCCGACAGGCCAATGGAGCCCACACCGATCAGGGCCGAAAGGTTTTCCGACCAGCGTCCGCGAGAGAACGACAGCAGCAGGAAACCGATCAGGGGAAATACGAAAGTCAGAAAGATCATGTTCATCCGCGCATCTCACTGGCAGCGTCGATATCAAGCGTGTGGAAGCGACGATACAGTTGCAGCAGGATCGCCAGGCCGATACTGGCCTCGGCGGCTGCCAGGCTGATCACCAGGATGAACATGACTTGTCCATCCGGCTGGCCCCAACGTGCACCTGCAACGATGAACGCCAGTGCCGCAGCGTTCATCATGATTTCCAGGCTCATCAACACGAACAGAATGTTACGGCGAACCATCAGGCCGACCAGGCCAAGGCAGAACAGGATGCCGGCGACCGCCAGACCATGCTCCAAAGGGATAGCAGGCATCGTCATTGCTCCTTGGCTTCGTTGCGGCCCAAGTGGAAGGCAGTGATGGCTGCGGCGAGCAGCAGCATCGACGCCAGTTCGACCACCAGCAGGTACGGGCCGAACAGGCTGATGCCCACGGCTTTCGCGTCCACGGTGGTATGGCCGATGGCCTGGCCGCTCTGGTGAGCGAACAGCACATACAGCAGTTCACCCAGCAGCAGCGCTGCGAGGACAACCGGGCCGAGCCAGATGCCGGGCTTGAGCCAGACGCGTTCCTGGGCGACCGAGGCCGGCCCGAGGTTGAGCATCATCACCACAAACACGAACAGCACCATGATGGCGCCGGCGTAGGCGATCACTTCCAGCACACCGGCGAACGGTGCGCCGAGGCTGAAGAAGGTCATGGCCACGGCGATCAGCGAAATGATCAGGTAGAGCAGGGCGTGCACGGGGTTGGTGTTGGTGATCACGCGAAGCGTGGACACAACCGCGATACCCGATGCGAAATAGAAAGCGAATTCCATCTTTCTTCCTTAAGGCAGCAAGCTCTTCACGTTGATCGGCTCGGCTTCGTTTTGTGCGGCGCCTTTCGGCTTACCGGCAACGGCCATACCTGCAACACGATAGAAGTTGTAATCAGGGTTTTTACCGGGACCAGAGATCAAAAGATCTTCTTTCTCGTACACCAGGTCCTGACGTTTGAACTCGGCCATCTCGAAATCCGGTGTGAGCTGGATCGCGGTGGTCGGGCAAGCTTCCTCGCAGAGGCCGCAGAAAATGCAGCGCGAGAAGTTGATGCGGAAGAAGTCCGGGTACCAGCGACCGTCTTCGGTTTCAGCTTTCTGCAGGGAGATGCAACCCACCGGGCACGCCACGGCGCACAGGTTGCAGGCCACGCAACGCTCTTCGCCATCGGGGTCGCGGGTCAGCACGATGCGGCCGCGATAGCGCGGCGGCAGGTACACCGCTTCTTCCGGGTATTGCAGGGTGTCGCGTTTACGAAAGCCATGGCCGAAAACCATCACCAGGCTTCGCAACTGGGTACCGGTACCCTTAACGATGTCGCCAATATATTTGAACATGGGTCAAATCCTCACTGAACCGCGCCCGCTGGCGTGTTCAACAACACAACGGCAGCAGTCACCAGCAAATTGATCAGGGTCAGCGGCAGGCAGAAGCGCCAGCTGAAATCCATCACCTGGTCGTATCGTGGACGCGGAATGGAAGCGCGCAGCAGGATAAACAGCATGATGAAGAACGCGGTCTTCAGGAAGAACCAGAAGAACGCCAGCTGCGGCAGGATGCCGAACGGACCGTGCCAGCCGCCGAAGAACAGCGTGACCAGCAGGGCCGAGATCAAGATGATGCCGATGTATTCACCGACGAAGAACATGCCCCATTTCATGCCGGCGTATTCAATGTGGTAACCGTCGGCCAGTTCCTGTTCCGCTTCCGGTTGGTCGAACGGGTGACGGTGAGTCACGGCGACGCCGGCGATGAAGAAGGTACAGAAGCCGAAGAACTGCGGAATGATGAACCACAGGTTCTGCGCCTGGTACTCGACGATGTCGCGCATGTTGAACGAGCCGACCTGCACCACGATGCCCATCAGCGCGAGGCCCATGAACACTTCGTAGGACACGGTCTGGGCCGAGGCCCGCAAGCTGCCCAGCAGGGCGAACTTGTTGTTGCTCGACCAGCCGGCGAACAGCACCGCGTAGACCGACAGGCCGGCCATGGCGAAGAAGAACAGCAAGCCGATGTTCAGGTCCGCCACGCCCCAGGTCGGGGTGATCGGGATGATCGCGAAGGCGATCAGCAAGGCGCTCATGGCCACGACCGGTGCCAGGGTGAAGATCACCTTGTCGGCAAACGGCGGGGTCCAGTCTTCCTTGAAGAACATCTTCAGCATGTCGGCGGCGATCTGGAACATACCGAACGGGCCAACGCGGTTCGGACCGTAACGGTCCTGCCACCAGCCCAGCAGGCGACGTTCGACGAAGCTGAGCAGGGCGCCCGCGACCACCACGGCCAACAGGATCACGATGGCCTTGACGACCGAGATGATCACGTCGATCACTTCAGGGGTGAACCAGGTCATTGCGCTGCCTCCTGCAGACCGTCAACGGTTTTGCCGAAGATCGCCGGCGGGATGCCGGCGACGCCTTTAGGCAGGGCAACCAGGCCGGCACCCAGCTCTTCGTTGATGCGCAGCGGCAGACGCAGGGTCTGGCCGGCAACGGTCACGTCGAGCAGGGCGCCGTCGTTGACGCCCAGGCGGTCGGCTTCGGACTTGGCCACGGACACGTAGGCCTCGGGAATGCGCTCTTGTACCGGCGCGGCCTTGGAAGAGGTTTCTTCGCTGCCGAACAGGTGGAAGAACGGCACAACCTGCCAGGTGCCCTGGGCCGGGTTGAACGGACGCGGGACCGCAGCGAACCAGTTCAGCGCGTCGCCCTGGGGTTCGATCAGGCGAGTGCCCGGGTCGCCGGCGCGGATGTGACCACCGACTTCGTCCTGGAACTTGTTCCAGGCCTGTGGCGAGTTCCAGCCCGGCGACCAGGCAAACGGCACCTGCTGACGTGGCTCGACCGAACCCGAGTAACCTTCCATGGAGAAGGCGAACGCGGTGTCGTTGTCTTGCGGGGTACGCGGTTCGTGCACGCTGATGTCGGCGCGCATGGCGGTACGACCGGAGTAACGCAGCGGCTCACGGGCGAGCTTCATGCCCTTGATGCGGAACGCGGCGGACGGTGCGGCGTCGACGATACGCGCCAGCTGCGGCGCGCTCGCGGCGGCTGCGGCGGTGACGTGGTCGAGCTGGGTCCAGTCGATCGGCTGGTTCAGCAGGGTCGCGCGCAGGGCATGCAGCCAGCGCCAGCCTTCGTGAACCAGGATGCTGGCGTCCATGTACTTCGGATCGAACACCTGGAAGAAGCGCTGGGCACGGCCTTCCTGGCTGACCAGGGTGCCGTCGCCTTCGGCGAAGGTGGCGGCTGGCAGTACCAGGTCGGCGCGATCGCTGGTGGCGGTCTTCTGGTGGTCGGCGACGATCAGGACCTTGGCGGCATTCAGCGCAGCGTCAACCTTGGCGGCGTCGGTGCGGGTGTACAGGTCGTTTTCCAGCACCACGATCGCATCGGCAGTGCCGTCGATCACGGTTTGCAGGGCGGCATCCAGGGACTCGCCGCCGAGCATGGCCAGGCCGAGGCTGTTGGCTTCCGGCACCACCAGGCTGATGGAGCCGTTCTTGTCGCGCAGCTTCAAGGCCTTGGCGATGTTGGCGGCGGCTTCGATCAAGGCCTTGGAGCCCAGCGAGGTACCGGCAATGATCAATGGACGCTTGGCTGCCAGCAGGGCGTCGGCAATACGCTGGGCCAGTTCGGCGGCTTCAGTGTCCAGGCCTTCGACTGCCGGCGCGCTGGCGTCGAGGGCGTGGGCCACGGCGAAACCGATGCGGGCCAGGTCGTCCGGTGCGGCGTGGACGCATTCTTCGGCGATGTCGTCGAGCTTGGTTTCCGCCAGGCTGGCGATAAACAGCGGGTTCAGCGCGTGCTGGCCGATGTTTTTCACCGCAGCGTCGAGCCAAGGCTGGACGCGCATGGCGTCGGCCATGTCTTCGGCCTTGCCTTTGACCGATTGACGCAGGGACAGCGCGATGCGCGCGGCGGTCTGGGTCAGGTCTTCACCGAGCACGAAGATGGCATCGTGGTCTTCGATGTCGCGCATGTTCGGCACCGGCAGTGGGCTGTCGTTCAGCACCTGCAGGACCAGGCGGATGCGCTCAAGCTCACCGGCTTCGATACCGGAGTAGAAGTGCTCGGCACCCACCAGCTCGCGCAACGCGTAGTTGCTTTCGAGGCTGGCGCGGGGCGAGCCGATACCGACGATGTTGCGGCCGCGCAGCAGGTCGGCGGCTTTGTCCAGCGCCGCGTCCAGGCTCAGCTTGGCGCCATCGGCCAGCAGTGGCTGGCGTGGGCGGTCTTCGCGGTTGACGTAGCCATAGCCGAAACGGCCACGGTCGCACAGGAAGTACTGGTTGACCGAACCGTTGAAGCGGTTTTCGATGCGACGCAGTTCGCCGTAGCGCTCGCCCGGGGAGATGTTGCAACCGCTCGAGCAGCCATGGCAGATGCTTGGCGAGAACTGCATGTCCCACTTACGGTTGTAGCGCTCGGAGTGGGTCTTGTCGGTGAACACACCGGTCGGGCAGACCTCGGTGAGGTTGCCGGAGAACTCGCTTTCGAGCACGCCGTCTTCAACGCGACCGAAGTACACGTTGTCGTGGGCGCCGAATACGCCGAGGTCGGTGCCGCCGGCGTAGTCTTTATAGAAACGTACGCAGCGGTAGCAGGCGATGCAGCGGTTCATTTCGTGGGAAATGAACGGGCCCAGTTGCTGGTTCTGGTGGGTACGCTTGGTGAAGCGATAACGGCGCTCGTTGTGGCCGGTCATCACCGTCATGTCTTGCAGGTGGCAGTGACCGCCTTCCTCACAGACCGGGCAGTCGTGGGGGTGGTTGGTCATCAGCCATTCGACAACGCTGGCGCGGAACGCCTTGGATTCTTCATCGTCGATGGAGATCCAGGTGTTGTCGGTGGCTGGGGTCATGCAGGACATGACGATACGACCACGGGTGTCGTTTTCGTCGGTGTACTGCTTGACCGCACACTGGCGACAGGCACCGACGCTACCAAGCGCGGGGTGCCAGCAGAAATACGGGATATCGAGGCCGAGTGACAGACACGCCTGTAACAGGTTGTCCGCCCCATCGACTTCGAGCGCTTTGCCGTCTACGTGGATAGTGGCCATGGTTCAAAGTTCTTCGTTGGCCCGTTGTCAGCGGGCGTGGCTAATGGAATCTTGTTATTCATGTGCATCTACACAGCCATGAAGGCGTCAGCACATGAGCAGGCGAAGGGCACGGACCCTTCGCCTGTTTAAGCGTTACGCGCCGACTACGATCGGCCTTGCCAGAGGCGGGACGGCGGCGCTGGTGGGCGCAATGCCGGCTTCGAACTCCGAGCGGAAGTATTTGATTGCGCTGCCCAATGGCTCCACGGCGCCCGGTGCGTGAGCACAGAAGGTCTTGCCTGGGCCGAGGAAGCCGACCAGGCCCAGCAGGGTTTCGATATCACCCTCGCGGCCTTCGCCGTTTTCCAGGGCCATCAGCAGCTTCACGCTCCACGGCAGGCCGTCGCGGCATGGGGTGCAGAAGCCGCAGGATTCACGGGCAAAGAACTGCTCCATGTTGCGCAGCAGCGAGACCATGTTCACGGTGTTGTCCACCGCCATCGCCAGGCCGGTACCCATCCGGGTGCCCACCTTGCCGATGCCGCCGGCATACATCTGTGCGTCGAGGTGCTCGGGGAGCAGGAAGCCGGTGCCGGCGCCGCCTGGCTGCCAGGCCTTGAGGGTGTAACCGTCGCGCATGCCGCCGGCGTAGTCCTCGAACAACTCGCGTGCGGTCACGCCGAACGGCAGCTCCCACAGGCCAGGGTTCTTGACCTTGCCGGAGAAGCCCATGAGCTTGGTGCCCATGTCTTCACTGCCTTCGCGGGCCAACGATTTGTACCAGTCCACGCCGTCGGCGATGATCGCCGGCACGTTGCACAGGGTCTCGACGTTGTTCACGCAGGTCGGCTTGCCCCACACGCCCACGGCGGCAGGGAAGGGCGGCTTGGAGCGCGGGTTGGCGCGGCGGCCTTCGAGGGAGTTGATCAGTGCGGTTTCTTCACCGCAGATGTAACGCCCGGCGCCGGTGTGCACGAACAGTTCGAAGTCAAAGCCCGAACCGAGGATGTTCTTGCCCAGCAGGCCTGCGGCCTTGGCTTCTGCCACGGCACGGTTGAGGTGCTTGGCGGCGGTGGTGTATTCGCCGCGCAGGAAGATGTAGCCACGGTAGGTTTTCAGCGCGCGGGCGCTGATCAGCATGCCTTCGATCAGCAGATGGGGCAGTTGCTCCATCAGCATGCGGTCTTTCCAGGTGTTGGGTTCCATTTCATCCGCGTTGCACAGCAGGTAGCGGATGTTGATGGATTCGTCTTTGGGCATCAGGCCCCACTTAACACCGGTGGGGAAGCCTGCACCGCCGCGACCCTTGAGGCCGGCGTCCTTCACGGTCTGGACGATGTCGTCCTGGGCCATGTCGGCGAAGGCCTTGCGCGCAGCGGCGTAGCCGTTCTTGGCCTGGTACTCGTCGAGCCATACCGGCTCGCCGTCGTCACGCAGGCGCCAGGTCAGCGGGTGGGTCTCGGCCGAACGCTTGATCAGGTTGGCCGGGCCGAAGGAAGTCAGGGTCATGGGTAGCCCTCGAGCATTTGGGTCACGCCAGCAGGCTGCACGTCACCGAATGTGTCGTCGTCGATCATCAACGCCGGCGCCTTGTCGCAGTTGCCCAGGCAGCACACCGGCAGCAGCGTGAAGCGGCCGTCCGGGGTGGTCTGGCCGAGGCCGATGCCCAGCTTGGCCTGGATCTCGCTGACCACCGACTCGTGGCCACCGATGTAGCAGACCATGCTGTCGCACACGCGAATGATGTGGCGGCCGACCGGCTGGCGGAAGATCTGGCTGTAGAACGTCGCCACGCCTTCAACGTCGCTGGCGGGGATGCCGAGGATCTCGCCGATGGCGTAGAGGGCGCCGTCCGGCACCCAGCCACGTTCCTTCTGGACGATCTTCAAGGCCTCGATCGACGCCGCGCGCGGGTCTTCGTAGTGATGCAGCTCGTGCTCGATGGCCGAGCGCTCGGTTTCACTCAAGGTGAAACGGTCTGTCTGGATAAGCGTGCTGTTCATGCTTAGCGGTCCACGTCGGCCATAACGAAATCGATACTACCCAGGTACGCAATCAAGTCCGCGACCATCTCGCCTTTGATCACCGAAGGGATCTGCTGCAAGTGGGCGAAGCTTGGGGTACGAATCCGGGTGCGGTAGCTCATGGTGCCGCCATCGCTCGTCAGGTAATAACTGTTGATACCCTTGGTCGCTTCGATCATCTGGAAGGATTCGTTGGCCGGCATTACCGGGCCCCACGAAACCTGCAGGAAGTGCGTGATCAGGGTTTCGATGTGCTGCAGCGTGCGCTCTTTCGGCGGCGGCGTGGTCAGCGGGTGATCCGCCTTGTACGGGCCGGCCGGCATGTTGCGCATGCACTGCTCGATAATCTTCAGGCTCTGGCGCATTTCTTCGACGCGCACGATGCAACGGTCGTAGGCATCGCCATTAGCCGCCAGCGGGACTTCGAACTCGAAGTTCTCGTAGCCGGAATAAGGGCGCGCTTTACGCAGGTCGAAGTCGCAACCGGTCGAACGCAGGCCGGCACCGGTGACACCCCATTCCAGGGCTTCCTTGGTGTTGTACTGGGCGACGCCGATGGTACGGCCCTTGAGGATGCTGTTATCCAACGCAGCCTTCTGGTACTCGTCCAGGCGCTTGGGCATCCAGTCGATGAATTCCTTGACCAGGCGTTCCCAGCCATTCGGCAGGTCGTGGGCGACGCCGCCGATGCGGTACCAGGCCGGGTGCAGGCGGAAACCGGTGATGGCTTCGATGACCTTGTAGGCGCGCTGACGGTCGGTGAAGGTGAAGAACACCGGGGTCATGGCGCCGACGTCCTGGATATAGGTACCCAGGAACAGCAGGTGGCTGGTGATCCGGAAGAACTCGGCCATCATGATGCGGATGGTGTCGACGCGGTCCGGGACCTTGATGCCGGCCAGCTTCTCGACCGAGAGCACGTACGGCAGGTTGTTCATCACGCCGCCGAGGTAGTCGATACGGTCGGTGTACGGGATGAAGCTGTGCCACGACTGACGCTCGGCCATCTTCTCGGCACCACGGTGGTGGTAGCCGATGTCCGGTACGCAGTCGACGATTTCTTCGCCGTCCAGTTGCAGGATGATGCGGAAGGCACCGTGGGCCGAAGGGTGGTTCGGGCCCAGGTTGAGGAACATGTAGTCCTCGTTGGTGCCGGAGCGCTTCATGCCCCAGTCTTCCGGACGGAAGCGCGCGGCCTCTTCTTCAAGCTGCTGCTTGGCGAGGTTGAGGCTGAACGGGTCGAATTCGGTGGCGCGGGCAGGGAAGTCCTTGCGCAGCGGGTGACCTTCCCACGTTGGCGGCATCATGATGCGCGTCAGGTGCGGGTGGCCCGGGAAGTCGATACCGAACATGTCCCAGACTTCGCGCTCGTACCAGCTGGCGTTCGGCCAGATACCGGTCACGGTCGGCACGCTCAGGTCGCTCTCGGACAGTGCGACCTTGATCATCACGTCGCTGTTACGTTCCAGCGACATCAGGTGATAGAACACGGTGAAATCGGCGCCGTTCGGCAGGCCCTGGCGCTTGGTGCGCAGGCGCTCGTCCACGCCATGCAGGTCATAGAGCATGACGTACGGCTTGGGCAGGTTGCGCAGGAAGGTCAGCACTTCGACGAGCCTGGCGCGCGCCACCCACAGCACCGGCATACCGGTGCGTGTGGCCTGGGCGGTGAAGGCGTCAGGGCCAAAACGGTTATTGAGTTCGACGACCACATCCTGGTCGTCTGCCTTATAAGGCGGGATGTACAGAGCACTGCCTGTAGTCATGGTTTTTTATCGCTTTCGGTCAACGTAAAGAATGAAGCCAGGTTTTCGTTCTATAAAAGAAGCGGGGCTGGATCAGACTTCGTCGGGGCTGCGCAGGTTGGTGACTGCGATTCGCTGTTCGCGGCGCTGTTCCTTTTGCGACGGCATCTCGGCGCGGTACACGCCTTGATCGCCGACGACCCAGGAAAGCGGGCGACGCTCCTTGCCAATCGATTCCTGCAACAGCATCAAGCCTTGCAGGAATGCTTCGGGGCGGGGCGGGCAGCCAGGCACGTAGACGTCCACGGGCAGGAACTTGTCCACCCCCTGAACCACGGAGTAGATGTCGTACATGCCACCGGAGTTGGCGCACGAACCCATGGAGATAACCCACTTTGGCTCGAGCATTTGCTCGTAGAGACGCTGGATGATCGGCGCCATCTTGATAAAGCAGGTACCGGCGATAACCATGAAATCCGCCTGGCGCGGTGATGCCCGGATAACTTCGGCGCCAAAGCGCGCGATGTCGTGGGGCGCCGTGAAGGCGGTGGTCATTTCCACGTAGCAGCACGAAAGACCGAAGTTGTACGGCCACAGGGAGTTCTTACGTCCCCAGTTGACCGCGCCACTCAGCACGTCTTCGAGTTTGCCCATGTAGATGTTCTTGTGGACTTGGTCTTCTAACGGATCGGAAACGGTTTCCCGTTCGCCGATGGGGTACTGCTCGTTAGGAGCATCCGGGTCGATCCTGGTGAGATTGTATTGCATCGCCAAAGCCTCATTGTTTCAGCTTCGCTTGCCGCTTACGACGAGCTTCCGGAGCCCAGTCAAGGGCGCCCACTCGAAATAGGTAGACAAGGCCTGCCAACAGAATTGCTATGAAAACGAGGGCTTCGACGAATCCGGTCCAGCCGCTTTCGCGGACGGACACAGACCAGGCAAAGAGAAAGAGGGCTTCGATGTCGAAGATCACGAAGAGCATCGCGACCAGATAGAATTTGGCTGAGAGCCGCAAGCGGGCGCCACCTGTAGGCAGCATGCCGGATTCGAACGGTTCATTCTTGCTGCGGCCCCAGGCTTTTGACCCGAGGAGGCTGGACACACCGAGCATGAAGGCGCAAAGGCCGACAACACCGAGGAGGAAAATGGCAAAGCCCCAGTTGTGGGCTATGAGTCCTGTCGCTTCGGTCATGCTGGAAATCCTTAACAGAGAGCAAAGGTCTCTGAGCTCGAAAAAGTAACGATGCAGTGACGATATGTCGCACTGCAATCAATCGCGGTGATTTTATGGCTAAACACCGGGCAAGTAAAATTCCTAGGGCGAAATTATTCGATGGAATAAGCACATAGTGCACCTTCTTGGGGCTGTAGCCCTTGCGGGGCGGGCATTAGCGGGCATTTGATCAAATGTGTTTTGTTTAACCTGTAACGAAGTTTTTATGTTCTAAATGATAATGAATATTGTTTGCGCGGGGTTGAAGCGATTGTTTCTCATACAGCGGAGTAAGTTGCCGTTACTTGCCTGATTAGCGCGAGTTGTTGGAGCGGATCTTTTAACCGATTTATCTGCAGCCAATACCGCTCTGGATCAAGGTTTTGTACAAAATCTTCAGGTTGCGAGGGTTCCTCACCGCTATCGGGGGCAAGCCCCCTCCCACATTTTCCCGATTGAATCAGTGGGATGTGTACCGGCAAAAAAAACGCCCCGAACCAGTCGGGGCGTCAGATCGTGCGGCACTGCGGTTAGCTCTTTAACGGATTCGCCGTGGCCGTGTACTCACATCGATCAGTGGAACTGCTCTTCTTCGGTCGAACCGGTCAGCGCGGTCACGGACGAGGTGCCGCCCTGGATCACGGTGGTCATGTCGTCGAAGTAGCCGGTGCCCACTTCCTGCTGGTGGGCCACAAAGGTGTAGCCCTTGGCGGCGTCAGCGAATTCCTGTTCCTGCAGCTTCACGTAGGCGGTCATGTCGTTGCGGGCGTAGTCGTGCGCCAGGTTGAACATGCTGTGCCACATGTTGTGAATGCCGGCCAGGGTGATGAACTGGTGCTTGTAGCCCATGGCGGACAGTTCGCGCTGGAACTTGGCGATGGTCGCGTCGTCCAGGTTCTTTTTCCAGTTGAAGGAAGGCGAGCAGTTGTAGGACAGCAGCTGGTCCGGGTATTCCTTCTTGATTGCTTCGGCAAAGCGACGCGCTTCGTCCAGGTCCGGCTTGGCGGTTTCGCACCAGATCAGGTCGGCATACGGCGCGTAGGCCAGGCCGCGGGCGATGGCCTGGTCGAGACCGGCGCGCACTTTGTAGAAACCTTCCTGGGTACGTTCGCCGGTTACGAACGGCTGGTCGTACGGGTCACAGTCCGAGGTCAGCAGGTCTGCAGCGTTGGCGTCGGTACGGGCCAGGATGATGGTCGGCGTGCCGGCAACGTCAGCCGCCAGGCGGGCAGCGGTCAGCTTCTGTACGGCTTCCTGGGTCGGTACCAGTACCTTGCCGCCCATGTGGCCGCATTTCTTCACCGAAGCCAGTTGGTCTTCGAAGTGCACGCCGGCCGCGCCAGCCTCGATCATGCTCTTCATCAGCTCGTAGGCGTTCAATACGCCGCCGAAACCGGCTTCGGCGTCGGCCACGATGGGCGCGAAGTAGTCGATGTAGCCTTCATCACCCGGGCCTTTACCGGCTTTCCACTGGATCTGGTCGGCACGACGGAACGAGTTGTTGATGCGCTTGACCACGGTCGGCACGGAGTCCACCGGGTACAGCGATTGGTCGGGGTACATGGATTCAGCGGAGTTGTTGTCCGCTGCCACTTGCCAGCCGGACAGGTAGATCGCCTGGATACCGGCTTTCACCTGTTGGACTGCCTGGCCGCCAGTGAGGGCGCCCATGCAGTTGACGAAATCTTTCTCGGGGCGGAAGGACGGCTTGGCACCTTGGGTGACCAGCTTCCACAACTTCTCGGCGCCGAGTTTTGCAAAGGTGTGCTCAGGTTGAACCGAGCCACGCAGGCGGACGACGTCAGCAGCGGAATAAGCGCGGGTTACGCCTTTCCAGCGTGGGTTTTCAGCCCAGTCTTTCTCGAGGGCTGCAATTTGCTGTTCGCGTGTCAGTGCCATGGGGGAAAACCTCGTCGCATAGGTCTAGGTGGAAAATTCCATTTGCCAGCCACGTAGTGAATGCGTGGTTATGGCTGCTCGCTGACCAGAAGCTCAGGTGTTCAAGTCAAGTTCGGCGGGGCAGGCGACGGGATGAACGATGGCTCAAGGGAGGAGTTGAGCAGGTAAGGGCGAACTGCGAACGGTCTTCGGGCATCGTGGGCCTTTGTACTATCCATCAGTGTGTAGCCGGGTTACCTGGTTAGCTTCCGTCCCTCGGGACAACTTCGTTCCAGTCGCAACCTCGTCAAACACACCTTGTGGGCGGTACAGACACGAATCGGCTCGGGTGGGTAGCTTGGAGCGGCGATCCGAAGGCCCTTGCCAGGGCCCCTGATTAGCGGGAGCGAGGCCATCATGCCCATGCTTTTTTGGATCGTCAAATGTTTTGTAGTGCTTTTTTTCAGGCACTACATATTTAGTCTAATACGACTCATCAGTCAGTTTTTGGTGCTTCAGTTCAGGGTGTCGACCTTGACCCGCAACGTCAGGTCATCGCGGCCCTGGGTAGAGTAGCTGCGGGTTGTGGAGGATTTATCGGCCTGGGTCTCGCGGTTGATGCCGGCCAGGGGGATCCATTCGCCAAGACGTCCGCTGACGGTTGTGTCGGTGCTTTGCACATTCACTACATCGGGACGTTCCTGGCTCATGCGGTCACGGTTGGTACTGATCGCCAGGTGCACGGTCTCGCCGGTGACGCTGGCGGTGACGTAGAAGCCCTGGGTGACGTTGCGGTACTGGGTCTGGTTCTGCGGGCGACCGTAGGCGTCGGGTTGGGTCGTGGTCAGTGGCACGCTCTGGCCGACCTGGATCAGCGCGGGCACGCCTTCGCTGGCCTGGATCTGCTGGATGCCGCCGTCGCGGCTGGCCGTGCCGTAGCTGATGATGCGGGTCTGGCTGTCGCCGCTGTTCTGCTGGTTGTTTTCATTGGTATCGACGGTGATCAGCAGGCGCTTGGCTGGTGTATCCAGCTGGGCGAGCAGCGCACGCAGGTCCTGGATCTTGCCGGGGGCAGCGTTGACGATAAGCTGGTTGCCGTAGGCGCTGACGGTGCCGTCCTTGCCGATGAAGTTCTGTGCAACCGGGAGCAGGTCGGTGCTGGTGCGGTTGCTCAGGTTGACGACTTCGGTGTCGGCCATTGCCGAGCAGCTGGCGGTGAGGAGGAGGGCGGTGAGCAGGGTGCGTAGGGACATGTCCGTTATCTCTGCGAGTCAGTTAGGCTTGATAGTGCCAGTTTGTCGGCCTGGGGTGTAGTGAGCGGGCTTGCCCGCTCACCACAGGCAAGCTGGCTCACCACGGGCAAGCCCTTACAGCAGGGATCAGCCCCCGCGCACCATATCGACATGGGGAATCCCGACTTCCAGGAATTCCTCGCTGACGATCTTGAAGCCCAGTCGCTCATAGAACGGCGCCGCATACACCTGCGCGCTCAGGAACTGCTTGGTCTGGCCACGTTGCTCGGCCACGCCGATCACCGCTTCCATCAGCTTGTCGCCGACCTTCAGCCCGCGCCAGTCCTTGAGCACCGACACTCGGCCGATCTCGCCGCTGGGCAGCAGGCGCGCGGTGCCAATCGGAAAGTCGCCTTCGAATGCAAGGAAATGCACTGCGTCTGCGTCGTCCGCATCCCACTCAAGCTCAGGTGGAACCGATTGTTCAGCGATAAATACCGCTTCACGAATGCGCCGAATCTCGGCGATATCCTTATGCCAGTCCGCGACACCTACGTGAATCCTATTCATCGGCAAACCCCAGGCTTCCTTGCTTGACCAGCTCGCACAGCAGGTCACGGGCGTCTTCGTCCAGCAGCCATTCGCCGAGGTTTTCGGCGTGCAGGGCATCGGCGGCGCAGACCAGTTTCAGCAGTTCGCGCAGTTTGCCCGGCAGGTAACGGCTCTGGCCGCTGGCGAACAGCAGGACGTCATCGTCGACTTCCGACCAGGCCATGCGCGCGCTTGGGTTGCGCACCAGGATCGCGCCGTCCTGCAGGCTGTTGATGAAGTCGTCTTCGCCCAGCTCTTCGCCTGCTACCAGTTCCGGGTAGCGCGGCTCGGTCATGAATTGGCCGAACCAGGTCAGCAGCATGCGCTCGTCGCTCATGTGCTCGGCCAGCAGGCTCTTGAGGCGGTCGAGGGCGTCGCTCTGGATCTGGTGCGGGTCGCTGACCGGCTGCGCGTCGGCGTCGGTGTAGCGCTCTTCGTCGGTCAGGTACTGGGCGAGGAAGTCGGTGAAGTGGGTCAGTACTTCTGCGGCGCTTGGGGCGCGAAAGCCCACCGAGTACGTCATGCAGTCATCTTCGGCGATGCCGAAATGCGCCAGGCGTGGCGGCAGGTAGAGCATGTCGCCCGGTTCCAGCACCCATTCGGCGCTTTCTTCGAATTCGGCGAGGATGCGCAGGTCGGCGTGTTGCAGCAGCGGGCTTTCGGAGCTGCACATCTGGCCGATCTTCCAGTTGCGCTTGCCCTGGGCCTGCAGCAGGAACACGTCGTAGTTGTCGAAGTGCGGGCCTACGCTGCCGCCGGGTGCGGCAAAGCTGATCATCACATCGTCGATGCGCCAGCTTGGCAGGAAGCGGAACTGCTCCAGCAACTCGGCCACTTCCGGCACGAACTGGTCGACTGCCTGTACCAGCAGTGTCCACTCACGCTCAGGCAGGGTGCTGAAGGCGTCTTCGGCGAACGGGCCGCGGCGCAGTTCCCACGGGCGTTCGCCGTGTTCGATCACCAGGCGCGATTCGACTTCTTCTTCCAGGGCCAGGCCGGCGAGTTCGTCGGCGTCGATCGGGCTTTCGAAGTCAGGGATCGCCTGGCGGATCAGCAGCGGTTTTTTCTGCCAGTAGTCGCGCAGGAATTCCCGTGCCGTGATGCCGCCCAGAAGTTGAAGAGGGATATCAGGATTCATGTGTAACCTATTGAAAAAAAGCACTTTTCAGACTGAAATAAAAACGCCCGGCGCGGCCGGGCGTCTCAAGGGGCTTGCGCGAATCAGATGCGCTTGGCTTGCTCTACAGCGTTGCCGATGTAGTTGGCCGGGGTGAGCAGTTTCAGCTCGGCCTTGGCCGCGGCTGGCATGTCCAGGCCGTCGATGAAAGTTTGCAGTGCTTCAGGGCTGATGCCCTTGCCACGGGTCAACTCTTTCAGCTTCTCGTAAGGGTTTTCGATGTTGTAGCGGCGCATCACGGTCTGGATCGGCTCGGCCAGCACTTCCCAGCACGCGTCCAGGTCAGCGGCGATTTTCTGCGCGTTGAGCTCCAGTTTGCTGATGCCTTTGAGGCTGGCTTCGTACGCGATCACGCTGTGGGCAAAGCCCACGCCGAGGTTGCGCAGTACGGTGGAGTCGGTCAGGTCGCGCTGCCAGCGGGAGATCGGCAACTTGCTGGCCAGGTGCTGGAACAGGGCGTTGGCGATGCCGAGGTTGCCTTCGGAGTTTTCGAAGTCGATCGGGTTGACCTTGTGCGGCATGGTCGACGAACCGATTTCACCGGCAATGGTGCGCTGCTTGAAGTAGCCCAGGGAGATGTAGCCCCAGATATCGCGATCGAAGTCGATCAGGATGGTGTTGAAGCGCGCGATGGCGTCGAACAGCTCGGCAATATAGTCGTGGGGTTCGATCTGCGTGGTGTACGGGTTGAAGCCCAGGCCCAGCTCGTCTTCGATGAAGGCGCGGGCGTTGGCTTCCCAGTCGATCTCAGGGTAGGCCGACAGGTGGGCGTTGTAGTTGCCCACGGCGCCGTTGATCTTGCCCAGCAGTGGGACTGCTGCGACTTGAGCGATCTGGCGCTCCAGGCGGTACACCACGTTGGCGAGTTCCTTGCCCAGGGTAGTCGGCGACGCCGGCTGGCCGTGGGTACGCGACAGCATCGGCACATCGGCGAAACGGATGGCCAGCTCGCGGATCGCTTCGGCGGTCTGGCGCATCAGCGGCAGCATCACGTCATCACGGCCTTCGCGCAGCATCAGGGCGTGGGACAGGTTGTTGATGTCCTCGCTGGTGCAGGCAAAGTGGATGAATTCGCTGACCTGGGCCAGTTCCGGCAGCTTGGCCGCCTGCTCCTTGAGCAGGTATTCGATGGCCTTGACGTCGTGGTTGGTGGTGCGCTCGATCTCTTTCACACGCTCGGCGTGCTCCAGGGAGAAGTTGTCCGCCAGGGCGTCGAGTACGGCGTTGGCTTCGGCGGAGAACGCCGGCACTTCGCTGATGGCGGGGTGAGCGGCCAGGCGCTGGAGCCAGCGCACTTCAACCAGTACACGAGCACGGATCAGGCCGTATTCGCTGAAAATAGGGCGCAGGGCCTGGGTTTTGCCGGCGTAGCGGCCGTCAACAGGGGAAACCGCAGTGAGCGAAGAGAGCTGCATGGGGTGTTCTCGGACAGTCGGGCAACGAAATGGGGCGCGTATCATACATGAAAAAATCCGCCGGTCCGTTGCCAACTGACCGGCGTATTACGCGTATCGGCTTGAAAATAGCCTGTCGGTGCGACTTATTCGTTGCGCATCAACGGGTAAAGCTCTTTGAGCAATTTGCGTCGGCTGATCACCAGCTGCCAGCGATGACCGCCCAATTGCCGCCACAACCGCGCCGAACGAATGCCGGCGAGCAGCAGTGCACGGATTTTCGAGGCGTTGTTCGGTTGCTGCAGGTTGCGCATGTCGCCGTGCACCTGGATGCGTTGGCGCAGGGTGCTCAAGGTGTCCTGGTACAGCGCACCGCAGGCGGCGATCACATTTTCGTGGGCCGGGCCGAAGTGTTCTACCTGGGACTGGATCTGTGGCAGGCGTTTGCCGATGGTTTCCAGCATGTCTTCGCGCTTGGCCAGCTGGCGCTCGAGGCCGAGCATCGACAGGGCGTAGCGCAGCGGCTCACGCTGCAAGGTACTCGGGTCGCGCTCCAGGGCGCCGATCAGTGCGCGGTAACCTTCACGCAGTGCGAGGTCGTCGCCGCCGTAGACTTCCAGGGTGTCCTTGGGGTCGCGGATCAGCAGGCTGCCGAGCATGCAGGTCAGGCCGGCTTCGGTAACCTGGCCGGTCTTGGCGATCTTGTCCACCAGCACGGCGGAGAGAAATACCCCGCCGAGTGCTGTCAATTGCTCCTGGGTCGGGCTCATGCCGGGTTGCTCCAGGCTTCGGCGACTTCAATCACGCCGCCGCCCAGGCAAATTTCGCCGTCATAGAACACCACGGACTGGCCAGGGGTGACCGCGCGTTGCGGGTCATCAAAGGTGGCGCGGTAGCCCGTCGCGGTTTTTTCCAGGACGCAGGGCTGGTCGCCCTGGCGATAGCGTACCTTGGCCGTCAGGCGGCGCGGGGTGCTCAGGTCGATCGGGTTGACCCAATAGATCTCCGAGGCCAGCAGTGCGCCCGAGAACAGCAGCGGGTGTTCATTGCCCTGGCCGACGATCAGCACGTTGTGCTCCAGGTCCTTGACCAGCACGTACCACGGCTCTTCGCCGGCATCCTTCAGGCCGCCGATGCCGAGGCCCTGGCGCTGGCCGATGGTGTGGTACATCAGGCCGTGGTGACGGCCGATCACTTCGCCGTCGGTGGTCTTGATCTCGCCCGGTTGCGCCGGCAGGTACTGCTTGAGGAAGTCGCTGAAGCGGCGCTCGCCGATAAAGCAGATCCCGGTGGAGTCCTTCTTCTTGGCGGTCGCCAGGCCGTGTTGCTCGGCGATCCTGCGCACTTCGGGCTTTTCCAGCTCGCCCACCGGGAACAGGGTCTTGGCGATCTGTTCACCGCCGACGGCGTGCAGGAAGTAGCTCTGGTCCTTGTTCGGGTCCAGGCCCTTGAGCAGTTCGGTACGGCCATCGATGTCACGGCGGCGCACGTAGTGGCCAGTGGCAATCAGGTCGGCGCCAAGGATCATGGCGTAGTCGAGGAACGCCTTGAACTTGATTTCGCGGTTGCACAGGATGTCCGGGTTCGGCGTGCGACCGGCCTTGTATTCGGCCAGGAAGTGCTCGAACACGTTGTCCCAGTACTCGGCGGCGAAGTTGGCGGTGTGCAGCTTGATGCCAATTTTGTCGCACACGGCCTGGGCGTCCGCGAGGTCGTCCATGGCGGTGCAATATTCCGTTCCATCGTCTTCTTCCCAGTTCTTCATGAACAGGCCTTCCACCTCATAACCCTGCTCCATGAGCAGAACGGCGGAAACGGAAGAGTCCACGCCGCCGGACATGCCGACGATGACGCGCTTCTTTTGTGTGTCAGAAGGGGCTGGATCACGCATAGGGTTTCAACGGGTGTCTTGAAAAAGGACGCGATTCTAACAGGCCTGGGCCCGCAAGGCTAAAGAGAAGGGCGGATCAATTCCAGGCTGTGACGCTGACCGGCCAGGTAATCATCGATACAGCGGATGATCAGCTCGCTGCGCCAGTCGTCGCGCACGGCCATCAGCTCGTCACGGCTCAACCAGCGGGCGCGCAGGATGCCTTCGTCCAGTTGATAGTCCGGGTGGTGTTTCAGTGCCTTGGCAATAAAGCAGACGCGTTGATAGGTAACCCCGTTGCTGGGTGCGGTGTACAGGTAGATGCCGACGATACCCGTGGCTTCCACGTCCCAGCCGGTTTCCTCGAGGGTCTCGCGCACGGCGGCCTCGGTCAGGGTTTCATGCGGGTCGAGATGGCCGGCGGGCTGGTTGAGCACGGCGCGGCCGCCCTTGAGCTCTTCGACCATCAGGAATTTGCCGTTGTCTTCGACGATGGTGGCGACGGTGATGTGGGGTTGCCAGGTCATGGGATGCCTCTCGATTCTGAATGCAGCGCAGTCTTGGAGCAGGATTACAGCAGTGTGGGAGGGGGCAATCCCCCTCCCACAAGGATGATGCATAAGCAATCTGCATGATGCGCCTGACATTTTATGATTTTACCGATTTCAGCGCCTGGCGCAGCTTATCTCTCCAGAACCCTCAGTTTGGAGAGTGTTATGAACCCGATTGCCGATAAAAGCTACGAAGTACGCCTTACATCGCCACTGCCCATTGCCTTCATCCTGCTGTGGAGTTCCGGCTACATCGGCGGTGCGTTCGGTGTGCGTTATGGCGAGCCCTTCACCATGACGTTCTATCGGTTTGCCCTGGCTGCCCTGGTGTTCCTGGGCGTTGCACTCGCCATCAAGGCGCAATGGCCGAAACGACTTGCACCCTACTTCCATGCTGCGACAGTGGGGCTGCTGTTGCAGGCCCTGCAGTTCGGCGGCCTTTACACCGGCATCAGCCACGGCGTTCCCGCAGGGCAGGCGGCATTGATCGTCGGGCTGATGCCGGTGTTCGTGGTGATCGGTGCCTATTTCTGCCTGGGTGAACAATTGAGTTGGCGCGACCTGCCGGGTTCGATCCTCGGCGTTGGCGGCGTGGCCATCGTCGTGGCCAGCAGCTTTTTTGGCTCCGAGGCGTCAGTGGGTGGTTACGGCGCGGTGGGCTTGGCGCTATTGGGTATCACGCTTGGCACGCTCTACCAGAAGCGCTTTCTTGGCGGGGTGAATCTATGGGTGGGGTGTTTCATTCAGATGGTCACCGCGTCGTTGGTCATGTTGCTGCTGGCCTACACCACCGAAACCATGCAGGTCACCGAGTGGGTTCCATTCGCAGCGTCGGTGGCCTGGATCACGCTGATGAACTCCGTGGGTGCGCTGACGCTGCTGTATTTGATGATTCGACGCGGGGAGGCGAGTAAGGCGACGAACTTGTTTCATGTGATTCCGGCGGTCACGCAGATCATGGCGTCGTTGGTGTTGGGTGAGGTGCCGAGTGGGGTGGCGATTGTAGGGTTTGTTGTTTCAGGGGCAGGGGTTTATTGGATGAATCATGTGCGCGCCAAGTAGGTAGTCTTGACAGGTATAGCGGGCGCCTTGCACTAATGGCGGGGAATAATTACTCACTCCCATGGGTGTGGCATGAGAGTCAATCTTGATATTCAGTCGCTGCGCAGTTTCCTCAAGGTCGCAGAGCTGGGCAGTTTCACCCGGGCCGCGCAAGCGTTGAGCCTGACCCAGCCGGCAATCAGCCAGCAAATTCGACGACTTGAGGATTTGCTGGGTGTCGAGCTTTTTGCCCGCGACAATCGGCAGGTGTTGCTCACCCTCGAAGGAGAGCGCTTGACCGGCTATGCCCAGCAAATGGTCAGCGTCAACGACAAAGTGGGGAGCCTGTTTGATGCCAGTCGCACTCAAGAGTCCGTGACGCTGGGTATTCCCGAATATTTCAGCGAGGAAATCCTGCAGCGCATTATTCCTGCTCTGGCGCTTGAATTACCTTCAGTGCGAATTGTGGTCAAGGTCGCGCGCTCCCTGTTGCTCGCAGAGGCGTTCAGTGAGGGACGAATCGATATTGGCCTGATGATTGATGAGTTGCCAAAAGTCGCTGGCGTGCCTTTGCATGCACTTTCGTTGATGTGGCTGGGTGGCGAGTGTGCGGCAGCCCCCATGGAAGGGCAGGAAGTTTCGCTGGCGCTGTTCAAGGCGCCCTGCGTGTTCAGGAGCCTGGCGATTCGGCGTTTGGAGGAGAGTGGCATCAGGTGGCGCTGCGTGTATGAGTCTGAAGACTTGATGTCGCTGCGTTCAGCGGTCCAGGCGGGAGTCGGTGTGACGCTTTTACCCTGGTTTGCCCAAGTGCCGGGCTTGAAAAACGTCGAAGCGCTCGCGCATTTGCCTGCGCTGCCGGGGTTTGGGGTTGAACTCAAGCAGAGGCCGGGCTGGGAACCTTGGTACAAACCGCAGTTCCTGGCGATTATCGAGGCCGCATGGCGCGAGGAATACGGTGTTGCATAAACCCTGAAAACACAAACCCCGGCACGTGGCCGGGGTTTGTGATGCATCCCTACAACCTTACTTCAACTTGGCAATCGCCGCATTGAGGGTGTTGCTTGGGCGCATGGCCTTGCTGGTCAGCTCCGGGTTCGGCGCGTAGTAGCCGCCGATGTCCACTGGCTTGCCCTGTACGGCATTGAGCTCGGCAACGATGGTTGCTTCGTTCGCGGCCAGGGTCTTGGCCAGTTCGCCGAATTGGCCTTGCAGTGCCGTGTCTTCGGTCTGGGCGGCCAGGGCCTGGGCCCAGTACAGCGCCAGGTAGAAGTGGCTGCCGCGGTTGTCGATGTTGCCGACTTTGCGCGATGGCGACTTGTTGTTGTCGAGGAACTGGCCGGTGGCCTGGTCCAGGGTCTTGGACAGTACCAGGGCTTTCGGGTTGTTGTACGTCACACCCAAATGCTCGAGGGAAGCGGCCAGGGCCAGGAACTCGCCCAGGGAGTCCCAACGCAGGAAGTTTTCTTCCAGCAGTTGCTGTACGTGCTTCGGTGCCGAGCCGCCGGCGCCGGTTTCGAACAGGCCACCGCCATTCATCAGCGGTACGATGGACAGCATCTTGGCGCTGGTGCCCAGTTCCATGATCGGGAACAGGTCGGTCAGGTAGTCACGCAGCACGTTGCCGGTCACCGAGATGGTGTCCAGGCCCTTGCGGGTACGTTCCAGGGTGAACTTCATCGCGTCGACCGGTGACATGATGCGGATGTCCAGGCCTTCGGTGTTGTGGTCTTTCAGGTAGGCCTGGACTTTCTCGACCACGACGCCGTCGTGCGCGCGCTGGGGGTCCAGCCAGAAGATGGCCGGGGTGTTGCTGGCGCGGGCACGGTTGACGGCCAGCTTGACCCAATCCTGGATCGGCGCGTCTTGGGTCTGGCACATGCGGAAGATGTCGCCGGCTTCGACTTTCTGTTCCATCAGCAGGTTGCCCTTGCTGTCGGTCACGCGGACGACGCCGTCAGCCTTGACCTGGAAGGTCTTGTCGTGGGAGCCGTACTCTTCGGCTTTTTTCGCCATCAGGCCAACGTTCGGCACGCTGCCCATGGTGGTAGGGTCGAAGGCGCCGTTGGCCTTGCACTCTTCGATCACCGCCTGGTAGATGGTGGCGTAGCAGCGATCCGGGATCACGGCCTTGGTGTCGTGCAGTTGGCCGTCGGTGCCCCACATCTTGCCGGAGTCACGGATCATGGCCGGCATCGAGGCGTCGACGATGACGTCGCTCGGCACGTGCAGGTTGGTAATGCCTTTGTCGGAGTTGACCATCGCCAGGGAAGGACGAGCGGCGTAGACCGCCTGGATGTCAGCTTCGATCTGGGCTTGTTGCTCGGCCGGCAGGGCCTTGATGCGGGCGTACAGGTCGCCGATGCCGTTGTTCAGGTTGAAGCCGATCTGTGCCAGCACGTCTGCGTGCTTGGCCAGGGCGTCTTTATAGAACTCGGCAACGATCTGGCCGAACATGATCGGGTCGGAGACCTTCATCATGGTGGCTTTCAGGTGGACCGACAGCAGCACGCCTTGTTTCTTGGCATCTTCGATTTCAGCGGCGATGAAGCTGCGCAGGGCGTTCTTGCTCAGTACCGCGCTGTCGATGATTTCGCCGGCCTTGACGGTGGTCTTTTCTTTCAGGACGGTGGTGGTGCCGTCCTGGGCGACCAGCTCGATCTTGACCGCGTCAGCGGCTTCGATCTGCACGGCTTTTTCGCTGCCGTAGAAGTCGCCGTTGCTCATGTGGGCAACGTGGGACTTGGAGTCCGCAGCCCAGGCGCCCATCTTGTGCGGGTGCTTGCGAGCGTAGTTCTTGACCGACAGCGGCGCGCGGCGGTCGGAGTTGCCTTCGCGCAGTACCGGGTTCACGGCGCTGCCCTTGACCTTGTCGTAACGTGCACGGGTTTCTTTTTCCGCGTCGGTGGTTACGGTTTCCGGGTAGTCCGGCAGGGCATAGCCCTGGGCCTGCAGTTCCTTGATCGCGGCTTGCAGTTGCGGGGTCGAGGCACTGATGTTAGGCAGCTTGATGATGTTGGCTTCAGGGGTAACGGCCAGGTCGCCCAGTTCGGCGAGGTGGTCCGGTACGGCCTTGGTGCCCAGTTGCTCGGGGAAGCTTGCGAGGATGCGCCCTGCGAGGGAGATGTCGCGGGTTTCCACGGCAATATCAGCGGAAGCGGTGAAGGCCTCTACGATAGGCAGCAGTGAATAGGTGGCGAGGGCTGGGGCTTCGTCGGTGAAGGTGTAGATGATCTTCGAGCGGGTGGGCATATTCGGATTAACTCTCTTCTTTGCTGAAAGCGTGCGCAGAAACTCGAGATGCGCCGGGTGGAGCGCGTTCGTTCAAAGTCATCCATGAGCGAAAGGTCGAGGTTTCTTCGCGGTGATGTTGGGTTGCATCAGTCGAGCGTCAAGCGGGTGGACTATTGTATTAGTCCTGCTTTGTAGCGGAGGGCCCTGTTCCAGAGCGGTCTGCCATCGTGACTCTTTGGTCAGCGGCGGCATTATACATAGGTCGCTATGCTTACGCCGAGCCTTCATACAAAAGGTGTGTCGTCCATTGGTCTAAAGGTCGCAGGTACCGGGTTACGCCTAAAGTCGCACGAAGTGCTCAAGATTGGCGTTTTTCCCTTTGCTTTCAGGCTTGTAGGCGACAATTTATGCTGTTTTCGATGCAAATGAGCATGGCGCGAGGTTTCAGTCGCCATTTATCTGGAGTAGGCTCGAACGCAGCCAGATGTTCAATCCATAGATGGAGTTCAGCATGGGATACAAGAAGATTCAGGTTCCGGCAGTCGGCGACAAAATCACCGTCAATGCAGACCATTCTCTCAATGTTCCTGACCAACCGATCATCCCGTATATCGAAGGTGACGGTATTGGCGTCGACATCAGCCCGGTGATGATCAAGGTGGTCGACGCAGCTGTTGAAAAGGCCTACGGCGGCAAGCGCAAGATCTCGTGGATGGAGGTGTACGCCGGCGAGAAAGCGACCCAAGTCTACGACCAGGACACCTGGCTGCCCCAGGAAACCCTGGATGCGGTCAAGGATTACGTGGTGTCCATCAAGGGCCCGCTGACCACTCCGGTAGGGGGTGGCATTCGTTCGCTGAACGTGGCCCTGCGCCAGCAACTCGACCTCTACGTCTGCCTGCGCCCGGTGCGCTGGTTCGAAGGTGTGCCCAGCCCGGTCAAGAAACCAGGCGACGTGGACATGACCATCTTCCGCGAAAACTCCGAAGACATTTACGCCGGGATCGAGTGGAAGGCCGGCTCGCCGGAAGCGACCAAGGTCATCAAGTTCCTCAAGGAGGAAATGGGCGTCACCAAGATTCGTTTCGACCAGGATTGCGGCATTGGGATCAAGCCGGTATCGCTGGAAGGCACCAAGCGCCTGGCGCGCAAGGCCCTGCAATATGTAGTGGATAACGACCGCGACTCGCTGACCATCGTGCACAAAGGCAACATCATGAAGTTCACCGAAGGGGCCTTCAAGGAATGGGCCTACGAAGTGGCGGCTGAAGAATTCGGTGCGACCCTGCTGGATGGCGGCCCGTGGATGCAGTTCAAGAACCCGAAGACCGGCAAGAATGTAGTGGTCAAGGATGCCATCGCCGATGCCATGCTCCAGCAGATCCTGTTGCGTCCGGCCGAGTATGACGTGATCGCGACCCTCAACCTGAACGGCGACTACCTGTCCGACGCCCTGGCGGCGGAGGTGGGTGGCATCGGGATTGCGCCGGGTGCCAACCTGTCCGACACCGTGGCCATGTTCGAGGCCACCCACGGCACTGCGCCCAAGTATGCGGGCAAGGACCAGGTCAACCCGGGCTCATTGATCCTGTCGGCGGAAATGATGCTGCGTCATATGGGTTGGACCGAGGCAGCAGACCTGATCATCAAGGGCACCAATGGTGCTATTTCGGCCAAGACCGTGACCTATGACTTCGAGCGCCTGATGGATGGCGCGAAGCTGGTGTCGTCGTCGGGCTTTGGGGATGCGTTGATTTCGCATATGTAAAAGCCTGGTACAAAAAAACCGGCCAACCCAAGTCGATCGGGCGGCCGGTTTTTTATCGCATGTCACTCGCTTCGCGGGGTGTCAGGCCGTTTGTTTCTTTTCGTTATGAGCGGTTGATGGCGTGTTTTTTTCATGTGTTTCGGCTTTCACTGCACCGATATTCACGGCGTGCAGCCCTTTCGGTCCTTGAATGATTTCAAAGCTCACAGCTTGGCCCGCCTTCAGCGTTTTGTACCCATCCATGTTAATCGCTGAGTAGTGCGCAAAAAGGTCCTCGGTTTTACCGTCTTCATTAACAAAGCCATATCCCTTGGCATTGTTGAACCACTTGACCTTGCCACTGATCTTGACGCCAGACATACCCATATCCCTCTGCACCAGACTCCATCACTGGAGTATCATCCAGTTTATCCGTCCTAACCCGAATAAATAAGGTTGACTGCGCGGACCTTTTTTACCCACTGTGGGTTCTATTGGTTGTAACACCGATTTGCCGATAGTCAAGGCGACCGGGTGGTCAGGAGTTGAAATTCTGACAGGTCGCCCCCACCACTGTATTTGAACCACTGACGAACCTTTCTTTCCATGCATGCAATCAGCCAGATTCGACTAACATTCAATCAGGATCGACCGGATCACGAACACGATGACGACGGTTCTGCAGGCATTGCTGTTCAGGAGGCCAAGCCTGCTTTACAGGCGCCGCCGATGTACAAGGTGGTTTTGTTCAACGATGACTACACACCGATGGATTTCGTGGTCGAAGTGCTCGAGGTGTTTTTTAACCTGAACCGCGAGTTGGCGACCAAGGTAATGCTGGCCGTTCACACAGAAGGACGGGCAGTATGTGGAGTGTTTACCCGTGACATCGCCGAGACAAAGGCCATGCAGGTCAACCAGTACGCCAGGGAAAGCCAGCATCCGCTACTCTGTGAAATCGAGAAGGACGGTTAACGCCGACCACTTGGGTATGAGGTGAAGCTATGTTAAACCGCGAGCTCGAAGTCACCCTCAATCTTGCCTTCAAGGAGGCTCGTTCGAAGCGTCATGAATTCATGACCGTCGAACACCTGCTGCTGGCACTTTTGGATAACGAAGCTGCCGCCACGGTTCTGCGTGCGTGCGGCGCCAATCTCGACAAGCTCAAGCATGACCTGCAGGAGTTTATCGACTCCACCACGCCACTGATCCCCGTGCATGACGAGGACCGCGAGACCCAGCCAACCCTGGGCTTCCAGCGGGTATTGCAGCGTGCTGTTTTCCACGTACAGAGCTCCGGTAAGCGTGAAGTCACAGGCGCCAATGTGCTTGTGGCGATCTTCAGCGAACAGGAAAGCCAGGCAGTGTTCCTGCTCAAGCAGCAGAGCGTTGCCCGTATCGATGTCGTCAACTACATCGCCCACGGTATCTCCAAGGTGCCTGGGCACGGCGATCATTCCGAGGGTGAGCAGGATATGCAGGACGACGAGGGCGGTGAGTCTTCTTCTTCAAGCAACCCGCTGGATGCCTATGCCAGCAACCTCAACGAGCTGGCGCGCCAGGGGCGGATCGATCCGCTGGTGGGGCGTGAGCTTGAGGTTGAGCGCGTAGCGCAGATCCTGGCGCGCCGTCGCAAGAACAACCCGTTGCTGGTGGGTGAGGCGGGCGTGGGCAAGACCGCGATTGCCGAAGGCCTGGCCAAGCGCATCGTCGACAACCAGGTGCCGGACCTGCTGGCCAACAGTGTCGTCTACTCCCTTGACCTGGGCGCGTTGCTCGCCGGGACCAAGTACCGTGGCGATTTCGAGAAGCGCTTCAAGGCTCTGCTCGGCGAGCTGAAAAAACGCCCGCAGGCGATCCTGTTCATCGACGAGATCCACACCATCATTGGTGCGGGTGCGGCATCCGGTGGGGTGATGGATGCTTCCAACCTGCTCAAGCCGTTGTTGTCGTCGGGTGATATCCGCTGCATCGGTTCGACCACCTTTCAGGAATTCCGCGGCATCTTCGAGAAAGACCGTGCCCTGGCGCGTCGCTTCCAGAAAGTCGACGTGTCCGAGCCGTCGGTCGAAGACACCATCGGCATCCTGCGCGGGCTCAAGGGGCGGTTTGAAGCGCACCACGGCATCGAGTACACCGATGAGGCGTTGCGTGCGGCCGCTGAGCTGGCGTCGCGCTACATCAATGACCGGCATATGCCGGACAAGGCCATCGATGTGATCGACGAGGCCGGGGCCTACCAACGCCTGCAGCCGGTCGAGAAGCGTGTTAAGCGCATCGACGTGCCTCAGGTCGAGGACATTGTCGCGAAGATCGCGCGGATTCCACCAAAACACGTCAACAGTTCTGACAAGGAGCTGCTGCGTAACCTGGAGCGCGACCTCAAGCTCACCGTGTTCGGCCAGGACGCAGCGATCGACGCGCTGTCCACTGCGATCAAGCTGTCGCGTGCGGGCCTCAAGTCGCCGGACAAGCCTGTCGGTTCGTTCCTGTTCGCCGGTCCTACCGGTGTCGGCAAGACCGAGGCGGCGCGGCAATTGGCCAAGGCCATGGGGATCGAGCTGGTGCGCTTCGACATGTCCGAATACATGGAGCGTCACACCGTGTCGCGCCTGATCGGTGCGCCTCCGGGCTATGTCGGTTTCGACCAGGGCGGTCTGTTGACCGAAGCGATTACCAAGCAGCCCCATTGCGTACTGCTGCTCGATGAAATCGAGAAGGCCCACCCGGAAGTCTTCAACCTGCTGCTGCAGGTAATGGACCACGGGACCCTGACCGACAACAACGGGCGCAAGGCGGACTTCCGCAATGTCATCCTGATCATGACCACCAACGCCGGTGCCGAGACGGCCGCGCGGGCTTCGATCGGCTTTACCCACCAGGATCACTCGTCCGATGCGATGGAAGTGATCAAGAAGAGCTTCACGCCGGAGTTCCGCAACCGCCTGGACACCATTATCCAGTTTGGTCGCCTCAGCCATGAGGTCATCAAGAGTGTGGTGGACAAGTTCCTTACCGAGCTTCAGGCGCAGTTGGAAGACAAGCGCGTGCAACTGGATGTCACGGAAGCGGCGCGCAGCTGGATCGCCGAAGGTGGCTACGACGCGGCAATGGGCGCTCGCCCGATGGCGCGCCTGATCCAGGACAAGATCAAGCGGCCGCTGGCCGAAGAGATCCTGTTTGGCGAGCTTTCCGACCATGGTGGCGTGGTGCATATCGACCTGAAGGATGGCGAGCTGACCTTCGAGTTCGAAACCACGGCTGAAATGGCCTGATCGTTCTGTAACAACGCAAAAGGCGCCGAAAGGCGCCTTTTTGCTGTCTTGAAATGCAATTCTCAGAATGGGGCTTGCCCCCTCCCGCAGGATCCCTCGGTGTTTGAGAAATCCCATGCACACAAAAACGCCCGGCATAACCGGGCGTCTTGTATTGACTTGCTTAGCGAGCGCGGTAAGTGATACGCCCTTTGCTCAAGTCATAGGGCGTCAGCTCGACGCGCACTTTGTCACCGGTAAGAATACGAATGTAGTTCTTGCGCATCTTGCCGGAGATATGCGCGGTTACGACGTGCCCATTTTCCAACTCCACACGAAACATGGTGTTGGGCAGGGTGTCGACGACAGTGCCTTCCATTTCGAAGCTGTCTTCTTTCGACATGCAGTAAAGCCCTCGGTATCCAGTGAATGGCCCGGTGCAACTGCGCCAGGCAAAAGCGGCGTGCATTGTGCCCGAAAAAGGGTGTTTAAGCCAAGGGGTTCTAGTTAAGCGTGACCCATCTTTGATTAATCAGCAGTTCTATGGGGCGATATTGGGTCTTGTAATTCATCTTTTTGCAGTTCTTGATCCAGTATCCGAGGTACACCGCCTCGAGTTCCAGGCGCAGTGCTTCACCGATTTGCCAGAGAATCGCGAAACGCCCGAGGCTGCGTCGCTCTTCGGCCGGCTCGTAGAAGGTGTAGACCGCTGACAGGCCGTTAGGCAGCAAATCGGTCACGGCGACGGCCACCAGGCGGCCGTCCGCGCGAAATTCGTAAAAGCGCGAGAACGGCAGGTCGCGCACCAGGAAGGTGGAAAACTGGTCTCGGCTCGGTGGGAACATATCGCCGTCGGCGTGGCGCTGCTCGATATAGCGCTGGTACAGGTCGAAATACTCTTCGGTGAATCGCGGCTTGGCAGCTGCCACCGTCAGGTCGGCATTGCGCTTGAGGATGCGCTTCTGATTGCGGTCCGGCAGAAACTGCGCCACGGGGATGCGTGCCGGCACGCAGGCATTGCAGTTCTGGCAGTGGGGCCGGTACAGATGATCGCCGCTGCGTCGAAAACCCATTTCCGAGAGATCGGCATACACGTGCACATCCATTGGCTGGCTGGGGTCGAGGAACAGCGTGGTGGCCTGCTCGTCGGGCAGATAGCTGCAAGAGTGGGGTTGAGTGGCATAAAACTTCAAACGCGCCAACTCGGTCATGATCAACCCTCGGATAAGCTTTGAAATAAGTGTAAGCCAGGTGTGCGGATGTCGCCTAAGAAACCCATGGCCCTGCGTTGGGTTGGTCCAGATGGTTGCGCAGGAAACCTGCAAAGTCGCTGCGGGATATGGCGCGGGCACCCAGGCTGTGCAGGTGGTCGTTGGGCATCTGGCAGTCGATCAGTACAAAGCCCCAGGCCTGCAATTGCCGGGTCAATGTGGCAAAGCCGAATTTCGAGGCGTTGTCGGCACGGCTGAACATCGACTCGCCGAAGAACAGCTGGCCCATCGCCAGGCCATACAGGCCGCCTACCAGCTCGCCGTTGTCCCATACCTCCACCGAATGGGCGTAACCGCGCTGGTGCAGCGTCAGGTAGGCGCTCTGTATGCCTTCGGTGATCCAGGTGCCATCGGCATACGCACGCGGCGCGGCGCACGCCTGGATGACGGCGGCAAAGTCCTGGTCGAAGGTCACGGTATAGCGCTGCTGGCGCAATAGTTTGCCCAGGCTGCGGGAGACATGCAGCTCGTCGGGGAATATCACGGTGCGCGGGTCCGGCGACCACCAGAGGATCGGCTGGCCCTCCGAGAACCAGGGAAAGCAACCGTGGCGGTAGGCTTGCACCAGTCGCTCGGCCGACAGGTCGCCGCCGGCGGCGAGCAGGCCATTGGGTTCGCGCATGGCCTTGGCCAGCGGGGGGAATGTCAGTGAGTCGCGTTGTAACCAGGTCAGCATGGCATCCAGGCTTGCGGAAGGGGAGGGGAGTGGCAGGCGGATCGCGTGCCCCAAGGGGTGTGATTATTGTCGACGCAGCGCTGTGGGGCCAGCCCGAATCGGCTGTTGGCGTGCATAAGCGTGAGCGGGTGTTTCTGCAACTCTCTGCGTGAGACGTGGTCGTAATCGGGTCTGGCCCATGCAGGCCATTTGCCAAGCTTGCCTGGATTGGTAAAAACAGCTCATAAGCCTTTGTCAGCAAAGACAATGCATGCTCAAATTGAACATGTTGTGACACACAATTGGCTATGCTGCCTGAAGAAAGCCAAGTGGCGTGGCAACCGCAACACAAACCCGTACAATGCGGCCATTGTGGCGTTATCGCCATTTCATCCAGCAATCGCCCAGTGTTAAAAGTAGATTCCACGACGTTCGTTCATTTTTCAACTGCTCGGATTGGGCAGTATTTGCACTTATTCAACAGATGGACGCGCTAACAGGCGCAGGAAAAGACCCGTTTTGAAGAAATCCGCCGCAACACCTAAAGCAGCCGTCGTGCCGGCCTGGCGCCAGCACCTGCACTATCGACTCAAGGAAGGCGCGCTGATCGCTATCGGCGCGCTGTGCCTGTTCTTGATGATGGCCTTGCTCACCTATGGCAAGGACGATCCGGGCTGGAGCCACAACAGCAAGATCGAAGACGTGCAGAACTTCGGTGGGCCTGCCGGCTCCTACAGCGCCGACATCCTGTTCATGGTGCTGGGTTACTTCGCCTATATCTTCCCGTTGTTGCTGGCGATCAAGACCTGGCAGATCTTCCGCCAGCGTCATGAGCCGTGGCAGTGGAGCGGCTGGCTGTTTTCGTGGCGCCTGATCGGCCTGGTATTCCTGGTGCTGTCCGGTGCCGCGCTGGCGCATATTCATTTTCACGCACCCACCGGCCTGCCGGCGGGTGCGGGTGGGGCGCTGGGCGAGAGCCTCGGCGACCTGGCGCGCAAGACCCTGAATATCCAGGGCAGCACCCTGATGTTTATCGCGCTGTTCCTGTTTGGCCTCACCGTGTTCACCGACCTGTCGTGGTTCAAGGTGATGGACGTGACGGGCAAGATCACCCTCGACCTGCTGGAGCTGTTCCAGGGCGCTGCCAACCGCTGGTGGGCCGCCCGGGTCGAACGCAAGCGCATGGTGGCCCAGTTGCGCGAGGTGGATACCCGCGTCAACGAAGTGGTGGCCCCAAGCACACCGGACCGCCGTGAGCAGGCCAAGGTCAAGGAACGCCTGATCGAACGCGAGCAGGCCCTGAGCAAGCACATGTCGGACCGCGAGAAGCAGGTACCGCCGGTGATCGCCCCGGCGCCGCCCAAGCCGGCCGAGCCGAGCCACCGCGTGCAGAAAGAGAAACAGGCGCCGTTGTTTGTCGACAGCGCCGTGGAAGGCACCTTGCCGCCGATCTCGATCCTCGATCCGGCCGAAAAGAAACAGCTCAACTATTCCCCTGAGTCCCTGGCGGCCGTCGGCCATCTGCTGGAAATCAAGCTCAAGGAGTTCGGCGTCGAGGTGTCGGTGGACTCGATCCATCCCGGCCCGGTGATTACCCGTTACGAAATCCAGCCGGCTGCCGGCGTCAAGGTCAGCCGCATTTCCAACCTGGCCAAGGACCTGGCGCGCTCCCTGGCCGTGACCAGCGTGCGCGTGGTGGAAGTGATCCCGGGCAAGACCACCGTGGGTATCGAGATTCCCAACGAGGACCGCCAGATCGTGCGTTTCTCCGAAGTGCTGTCGACGCCCGAATACGACAACTTCAAGTCGCCGGTCACCCTGGCCCTGGGCCACGACATCGGCGGCAAGCCGGTGATCACCGATCTCGCCAAAATGCCTCACCTGCTGGTGGCCGGTACCACCGGTTCGGGTAAATCGGTGGGCGTGAACGCGATGATCCTGTCGATCCTGTTCAAGTCCGGCCCGGAAGACGCCAAGCTGATCATGATCGACCCGAAGATGCTCGAACTGTCGATCTACGAAGGCATTCCGCACCTGCTCTGCCCGGTGGTCACCGACATGAAGGACGCCGCCAACGCCCTGCGCTGGAGCGTGGCCGAGATGGAGCGCCGCTACAAACTGATGGCGAAGATGGGCGTACGTAACCTGTCGGGCTTCAACGCCAAGGTCAAGGAAGCCCAGGACGCCGGCACGCCGCTGACCGACCCGCTGTACAAGCGCGAAAGTATCCACGACGAGGCTCCGCTGCTGGGCAAGCTGCCGACCATCGTGGTGGTGGTCGACGAGTTCGCCGACATGATGATGATCGTCGGCAAGAAGGTCGAAGAACTGATCGCCCGTATCGCCCAGAAGGCGCGGGCGGCGGGTATTCACTTGATCCTTGCCACCCAGCGTCCGTCGGTGGACGTGATCACCGGCCTGATCAAGGCCAACATCCCGACCCGCATGGCGTTCCAGGTGTCGAGCAAGATCGACTCACGGACCATCATCGACCAGGGCGGTGCCGAGCAACTGCTGGGCCACGGCGACATGCTCTATATGCCGCCCGGCACCAGCCTGCCGATCCGGGTCCACGGCGCCTTCGTCTCCGACGATGAAGTGCACCGCGTGGTGGAAGCCTGGAAGCTGCGTGGCGCACCCGAATACAACGACGACATCCTTGCCGGTGTCGAAGAGGCCGGCAGCGGCTTCGACGGCGGCAGCAGCGGTGGCGACGACGATGCCGAAACCGACGCGCTGTATGACGAAGCCGTGGCCTTCGTGCTGGAAAGCCGCCGCGCCTCGATTTCTGCGGTGCAGCGCAAGCTGAAGATCGGCTATAACCGCGCTGCGCGCATGATCGAAGCCATGGAAAACGCTGGCGTCGTCACTGCCATGAACACCAACGGCTCGCGCGAAGTCATCGCCCCCGGGCAGATGCGCGACTGATTCCGTGCCGCGTGGCAGCACGCGGCGCGCCCTTACGACTCAATGAGGACTCCCATGCGTCTTATCCGCATGCTGTTGTTGCCGGTACTGGCCCTGACCGCTGTTTCGGCCCACGCTGACCCGGCCTCCGTCGCCAGCCTGAAAAACCTGTTGGACAAATCCCAGACCCTGACTGCGCGCTTCTCCCAGCTCACCCTGGATGCCGGTGGCACCCAGTTGCAGGAAACCGCCGGCGAGATGGCCGTGCAGCGCCCAGGGCTGTTCTACTGGCACACCGAAGGCAAGGCCGAGCAGACCATTGTCTCGGACGGCCAGAAAGTCACCCTGTGGGACCCGGACCTGGAGCAGGCCACCATCAAGAAGCTCGACCCGCGCCTGAACCAGACGCCGGCGCTGCTGCTCTCGGGCGACGTGTCGAAAATCAACGACAGCTTCGACATCACCTCCAAGCAGACCAGCAACGTGATCGAGTTCACCCTCAAGCCGAAATCCAAGGACACGCTGTTTGACACGCTGTCCCTGTCGTTCGGCAACGGCGTGATCAACAACATGCGCCTGGTCGACAGCGTCGGCCAGCGCACCGATATCCTGTTCTCCGGGGTCAAGGCCAACCAGCCGGTACCGGCGTCCAAGTTCAAGTTCGACATCCCCAAGGGTGCCGACGTGATCCAGGAATAAACTGCCCAGAGGTTTCAAACGCTGCCCATGGATCTGTTTCGAAGTGACCCGATTGCCCAGCCTTTGGCCGCGCGCCTGCGCTCGACCAACCTGGATGAGTACGTCGGTCAGGAACACCTGCTCGCTCGCGGCAAGCCGTTGCGCGAAGCCCTGGAGCAGGGTGCGCTGCACTCGATGATTTTCTGGGGGCCGCCGGGCGTGGGTAAGACCACCCTGGCGCGGCTGCTGGCAAAAGTCTCGGATGCACACTTCGAAACGGTCTCGGCCGTGCTGGCCGGGGTCAAGGAGATCCGCCAGGCTGTCGAGGTGGCCAAGCAGCAGGCCGGGCAGTACGGCAAGCGCACCATCCTGTTTGTCGACGAAGTGCATCGCTTCAACAAGTCTCAGCAGGATGCGTTTTTGCCCTACGTCGAGGATGGCACGCTGATTTTTATCGGTGCCACCACCGAAAACCCTTCGTTTGAATTGAACAATGCGTTGCTCTCGCGGGCGCGGGTCTATGTGCTCAAGAGCCTCGACGAAGCCGCGATGCAGAAGCTGTTGCACCGTGCCTTGAGCGAAGACAAGGGCCTGGGCAAGCGTCAGCTGAGCCTCAGCGACGAAGGCTTCAAGATCCTGCTCAGCGCTGCCGACGGCGACGGTCGCCGCTTTCTCAACCTGCTGGAGAACGCCTCCGACCTCGCCGAAGACGGCAGCGAGATTGGCGTCGACCTGTTGCAAAGCCTGCTCGGCGATACGCGTCGACGTTTCGACAAGGGCGGCGAAGCTTTCTACGACCAGATTTCGGCGCTGCACAAATCCGTGCGCGGCTCCAACCCGGACGGCGCGCTGTATTGGTTTGCGCGCATGATCGACGGCGGCTGCGACCCACTGTACCTGGCCCGCCGCGTGGTGCGCATGGCCAGTGAAGACATCGGCAACGCCGACCCGCGTGCCTTGAGCCTATGCCTGGCGGCCTGGGAAGTGCAGGAGCGCCTCGGCAGCCCGGAAGGCGAGCTGGCGGTGGCCCAGGCCATCACGTACCTGGCCTGCGCACCGAAAAGCAACGCGGTGTACATGGGCTTCAAGTCCGCCCTGCGTGCGGCCGCCGAACACGGCTCCCTCGAAGTGCCGCTGCACCTGCGCAATGCGCCGACCAAGTTGATGAAACAACTGGGCTACGGTGATGAATACCGCTATGCCCATGATGAGCCGGACGCCTATGCCGCCGGCGAAGACTATTTCCCCGATGAGCTTGAGCCGCAGCCGTTCTACCAGCCGGTGCCCCGCGGCCTGGAGCTGAAGATCGGTGAAAAGCTCAATCACCTCGCCCAACTCGACCGCCTCAGCCCCAAACAGCGGAGAAAGTAGTGTTCAAGACGATTCTTGCCGTGTCCGCAGCCGGCATCGCTGGTACATTATTGCGTTTCGCCACCGGTACTTGGGTGAGCGCCAATTGGCCGAAGCATTTTTATGCGGCGACCCTGGCGGTCAACCTGGTGGGTTGCCTGATCATCGGGTTGTTGTACGGCTGGTTCCTGTTGCGCCCGGAAGTACCGATTGAAATTCGCGCCGGCTTGATTGTCGGCTTTGTAGGCGGTCTGACGACCTTTTCATCCTTTTCACTGGATACGCTGCGCCTGCTGGAAAGCGGGCAGGCCCTGGTCGCCTTCGGGTACCTGGGCATCAGCGTGTTCGGCGGGCTGCTCGCCACCTGGGCCGGCCTGTCCTTGACCAAACTTTGATAAACGAGAGACCGACATGCTCGATTCCAAACTGTTACGTAGCAACCTTCAGGACGTAGCGGACCGCCTGGCATCCCGTGGCTTTGCCTTGGATGTTGCGCGCATCGAAGCGCTGGAAGAACAGCGCAAGACCGTCCAGACCCGCACCGAAGCACTGCAGGCTGAGCGGAATGCGCGTTCCAAATCCATCGGTCAGGCCAAGCAACGTGGCGAAGACATCGCGCCGTTGATGGCGGACGTCGAGCGCATGGGCACCGAGCTGTCCGACGGCAAGGTCGAGCTGGAAGGCATTCAGTCCGAGCTGGATTCGATCCTGCTGGGCATCCCCAACCTGCCGCACGAGTCCGTGCCGATTGGCGACGACGAAGACGGCAACGTCGAAGTGCGCCGCTGGGGCACGCCAACGGCCTTTGATTTCGAGATCAAGGACCACGTCGCCCTGGGCGAATTGACCGGTGGCCTGGATTTCGAAACCGCCGCCAAAATGTCCGGTGCGCGCTTTGCCTTGCTGCGCGGCCCGATCGCACGCATGCACCGTGCCCTGGCGCAGTTCATGATCAACCTGCACACCGGCGAGCACGGTTACGAAGAGGCTTACACTCCGTACCTGGTGCAGGCGCCGGCGCTGATGGGCACCAGCCAGCTGCCGAAGTTCGAGGAAGACCTGTTCAAGATCAGCCGCGATGGCGAAGCCGATCTGTACCTGATCCCGACCGCCGAAGTGTCGCTGACCAATATCGTTGCCGGCGAGATCCTCGATGCCAAGCAACTGCCGCTCAAGTTCGTCGCCCACAGCCCGTGCTTCCGCAGTGAAGCCGGTGCGTCGGGGCGTGACACCCGCGGCATGATCCGCCAGCACCAGTTCGACAAGGTCGAGATGGTGCAAGTGGTCGAGCCGTCGACCTCCATGGACGCCCTGGAAGGCCTGACCGCCAACGCCGAACGTGTCCTGCAGCTGCTGGAGCTGCCGTACCGCGTCCTGGCGCTGTGCACCGGCGACATGGGCTTCAGCGCCGTGAAGACCTACGACCTCGAGGTGTGGGTACCCAGCCAGGACAAATACCGCGAGATTTCGTCGTGCTCCAACTGCGGTGATTTCCAGGCCCGGCGCATGCAGGCGCGTTTCCGTAACCCGGAAACCGGCAAGCCGGAGCTGGTGCACACCCTCAACGGTTCGGGCCTGGCTGTAGGTCGCACCCTGGTGGCGGTGCTGGAAAACTACCAGCAGGCTGACGGTTCGATCCGCGTACCTGAAGTGCTCAAGCCTTACATGGCGGGCGTCGAGGTCATCCGCTAAATGGAATTCCTGCCGCTGTTTCATAACCTGCGCGGCAGTCGTGTGCTGGTCGTCGGTGGGGGGGAGATTGCCTTGCGCAAATCCCGCCTGCTGGCTGACGCCGGCGCCGTGCTGCGGGTGGTTGCTCCCCAGATCGAAGACCAGTTGCGCGAGTTGGTGCAGGGCAGTGGCGGGGAAATGATTCTGCGCGGTTATCAGGAGGCCGACCTGGAAGGCTGCACCCTGATCATCGCGGCGACCGACGACGAGCCATTGAACGCGCAAGTGTCCAGTGACGCCAAGCGTCGTTGCGTACCGGTCAATGTGGTGGACGCGCCGGCCTTGTGCAGCGTGATCTTCCCGGCGATTGTCGACCGTTCGCCCTTGGTGATCGCGGTGTCCAGCGGCGGCGATGCGCCGGTGCTGGCGCGCTTGATCCGGGCCAAGCTGGAAACCTGGATTCCGTCCACCTACGGCCAGTTGGCCGGGCTGGCGGCGCGCTTTCGTGCCCAGGTCAAAGGCTTGTACCCGGATGTGCAGCAGCGTCGGGCGTTCTGGGAAGAAGTGTTCCAAGGGCCGATTGCCGACCGTCAGTTGGCCGGGCAGGGCGATGAGGCTGAGCGTCTGTTGATCGAAAAGGTCAACGGCGCACCGCCTTATGCGCCGGGCGAGGTGTACCTGGTCGGTGCCGGCCCGGGCGACCCGGACCTGCTGACCTTCCGTGCCCTGCGCCTGATGCAGCAAGCCGACGTGGTGCTGTACGACCGTTTGGTGGCGCCGGCGATTCTGGAGCTATGCCGTCGTGATGCCGAGCGCATCTACGTCGGCAAGCGCCGCGCCGACCACGCCGTGCCGCAAGACCAGATCAACCAGCAACTGGTGGACCTGGCCAAGCAAGGCAAGCGCGTGCTGCGCCTCAAGGGGGGCGATCCGTTCATCTTTGGTCGTGGCGGTGAAGAAATCGAGGAACTGGCGGCCCATGGCATCCCGTTCCAGGTGGTGCCGGGGATCACCGCAGCCAGTGGTTGCGCGGCGTACGCCGGGATTCCGCTGACCCATCGCGACTACGCACAGTCGGTACGCTTTATCACCGGGCACTTGAAGAACGGGACGTCGGACCTGCCTTGGAGTGACCTGGTAGGGCCGTCGCAGACCCTGGTGTTCTACATGGGCTTGATTGGCTTGCCGATCATCTGTGAGCAACTGATCAAGCATGGGCGTGCCGCGGATACCCCGGCGGCGTTGATCCAACAGGGCACCACGTCCAACCAGCGCGTGTTTACCGGCACCCTGGCAGACTTGCCGCGCATGGTGGCGGAGCATGAAGTGCATGCGCCGACACTGGTGATTGTCGGTGAGGTGGTGGTGCTGCGCGAGAAGCTGAAGTGGTTTGAAGGCGCCCAGTCTCAGGTTTGACAACACTCTTGCGACAAGCCCGCTCACCAAGACGGGCTTGCCAGCCGTACTCAGCTCAAGACACCCTGACCTGTCAGCCGCACTCGATCATGCCCGGCATCAAACGCCTGCAACGGCCCCTTCGGCACAATCGCCGTCGGGTTGATCGTGCGGTGGCTCCCATAGTAATGCCCCTTGATGTGTGCGAAATCCACCGTCTCGGCCACGCCCGGCCACTGATACATCTCCCTCAGCCAATTCGACAGGTTCGAATAATCGGCAATCCGCCGCAGATTGCATTTGAAGTGGCTGTAATACACCGCATCAAAACGAATCAGCGTGGTGAACAAGCGCACATCCGCCTCGGTCAGGTACTCGCCGGCCAAGTAGCGATGGTCGCCCAAGTGCTGCTCCAGATGGTCCAGTTCGGCAAACACATCATCAAACGCGCTTTCATAGGCTTTTTGTGAGGTGGCAAAGCCTGCGCGGTACACGCCATTGTTCACGGCCGGGTAGATCCGCTCGTTCAGCCCATCGATGGCCGGGCGCAGGGCCTCGGGGTAGAAGTCCAGGGTGTTGCCGGTCAGGCCGTTGAACGCGCTGTTGAACATGCGGATGATCTCTGCCGATTCATTGCTGACGATGCGGTTGAGCTGCTTGTCCCACAGCACCGGCACGGTGACGCGGCCGGTGTAGTCGGCGGTGTCGGCGGTATAGCGCTGGTGCATGAATTCGAAACCATCGAGCTTATCGCCGGTGGAGCCGTGGGCCTTGTCGAAGGTCCAGCCGTTTTCCAGCATCAGCCAGCTGACCACGGACACGTCGATCATGCTTTCCAGGCCCTTGAGCTTGCGCAGGATCAGGGTGCGATGGGCCCAGGGGCAGGCCAGGGACACATAGAGGTGATAACGACCGGCCTCGGCCTTGAAGCCGCCTTCGCCGCTGGGCCCCGGCTGGCCATCGGCGGTCACCCAGTGGCGGCGCTGGGCCTGTTCGCGCTGGAAAGCGCCATCTGCGCTACTTTCGTACCACTGGTCTTTCCAGTGTCCTTCGATCAGCAAACCCATGACTGGCTCCTTGGCTAATAAGCGTTGGAGCCCAGTCTAAAGGGATGAGTTCGAACTAAAAGCGCAAAGACCGGGCGGGAATGATCGATTAAATCGATTTGTCCCGTGCATCCCAGTATTGTCGGGCCAATGCGAACGCTTGTTCCCGTGGGTGGCCGAGGCCGCGCAAGGCCAGGGCCATGGTGGCGATCAGCGCCAGTTGCGGGTAGCTGTCTTCTACGTCGCCGCGCCACACGGCCTTCAGGTGATCAGGCTCCAGGGTTGCCGGCTTGACGTGGCGCTGGTCGGAGAGGGCGGGCCATTCTTCATCCCAGCTTTCGCCACCGGTGGTGCCATAGAGGTGACTGATCGTGTCGGGGTTGATCTCGACTTCGCCGCCGTCGCCCTTGACCACGATCACATGGTCGCCAAGCAGGCCGCTGGCATCGCGGTGCACGCCCTGGTAACCGGGGTGGAAAATGCTTTGCAGGCCGCAGCGCGCATTCAGCGGGTTGAGCAGGCGCGCCAGGGAGTGGATCGGCGAGCGCAGGCCCAGGGTGTTGCGCAGGTCGATCATGCGTTGCAGTTGCGGCGCCCAGTCGCCCAGCGGGATAAACGCCAGGTTGCCTTGTTCAAACGCGGTCCCGACCTGCTGCCAATTGCGGCACAGCGGGATATGCAGGGTTTCGAGCAATTGTTCGGTGTACAGCCGGCCCGCCGTGTGTGCGCCGCCGCCGTGCATGAGAATGCGCACGCCATGTTGCGCCAGGCACTTGGCGGCCAGCAGGAACCACGGCAGGTGGCGCTTCTTGCCGGCGTAGGTCGGCCAGTCGACGTCCACATTCAGTGCGGGGGCGTCCAGGCGTTCACGCACGGCTTGGGTAAAACCGGCGAGTTCTTCCGGGCTTTCTTCCTTGTGGCGCAGCAGCATCAGGAACGCGCCGAGCTGGGTGTCTTCGACTTGTTCGTCGAGCAGCATGCCCATGGCGTCGCGGGCCTCTTCGCGGGTGAGGTTGCGCGCGCCGCGCTTGCCTTTGCCCAGGATGCGCACGAACTGCGCAAACGGATGCTCGGCAGGGGTTTCAAGGGTCAGTGGGGCAAAGTCGGTCATAAGCAATTCGTCGGCCGGGGCAGGCCCGCCAGCTTGGCGGCGAGTTTGGCGGGAGTGCCGTTGAACAGTGTGTTGAGGTGCAGGCTGTTGCCCTTTTGCGGGCCCAGCTTCAAGGCGGTGTACTTGATCAGCGGGCGCGTGGCGGGGGACAGCTGGAACTCGGCATAGAACTGGCGCAGCAGCTCGAGGATCTGCCAATGGTCCGGGGTCAGCTCCAGGGCTTCGGCGGCGGCCAGGGCCTCGGCCACCTCAGGGGACCATTCGTTCAGGTCGACGAGGTAACCGTCCTTGTCCAGTTCGAGGGTGCGCGGGCCTACGGTCAGGGTGTTCATAGCCAGGTGTTGACCTTGCGGTAGTCGAGCGACAGCTGCACGAAACCCGGGTAGTCCACGCTGTCGGCCCAGTCCGGCAGCGGCATGTTGCGCGCCTGCATGTCTTCCGCCAGCACGAACACCTTCACGCCCTTGGTGCGCAGGGCCGGGTCGTGCAGCCCGTAGGCGCCATCGCCGCAGAGCAGGATCGCATCCTCGGCGCCACAGATACGCAGGCAACTGGCGAGGCGGCTATCGGTAAAAGGAGAGTGAGATACCACATGTAAAGTCGACATCAGAGGGTTATCACCTGGTCGTAACGGTCAATCAGCCTGGAGATCGCTTCGCTGTCCAGCGACTGGGCATTGGCCGGCTGCGTCAGCCCGCGCTCACCCAGGCTGTGGCGGCAGGCGAACACCTCATCGATGCCGAACAGGCCCAAGGCCTGCAGATTGGCGCTGAGGTCTTTTTGCTGCACGGCCTTGGCGTCCTGGTGCGGCGCCAGTTGGAACACGCCGTCATCCATGAACAGCACGCCGATCGGCAGATCAAACGCGCCCCCGGCCAGCACGATATCCAGCGCTTCGCGCGCGCTCGGCCCGGACCAGGGCGCCTGGCGGCTGATCACTAACAAGGATTTGGACATGTCACGGCCCTCCAAAACAGATCAGGCGGTCGGCGGCCTGGGTGGCGTCGTGCAATTGCCCCAGGCCCGACAATGCCCAGGGCGCATCCAGGTTGGCCGCGCTGCGTTGATAGCGCGTGGCTTCCTCGGCATTCAGCACGCCACGACGCAAGGCGGCAGCGATGCACACCACGCCGTCGAGTTGATGCGCATTGACCAACTCGCGCCATTGGCGGGCAATGTCCTGCTCATCCTGGGGTGCAACGATGTTATTGGAGGCGCCGTAGACGCCGTCCTGATAGAAAAACAGCCGCACAATCTCATGCCCGCCGGCCAACGCTGCCTGTGCAAACAGCAGGGCGCGGCGCGAGGAGGGCGCGTGGGCGGCGGAAAACACTGCAATCGCAAACTTCATGGAACACTCTGCAAGCAAACGTGGGGCAATGATAAAGCCGCTGCCACGAAAAAGCCCGCCATGATCAAAACGGTCACCCTCGATGATCGTTCTGACGATTGCCGGTAGGCGCCAGGCTGCCTAGTCTGTGGGAATTCGAAACCCAAATGGAGTCTCCATGTCAGGTCCCTTGGCGTCCCTCAAAGTACTGGATTTTTCCACCTTGCTGCCCGGCCCGTTTGCTTCCTTGATGCTGGCGGACATGGGCGCCGAGGTACTGCGCATCGAATCTCCCACGCGCACGGACCTGCTGCGGGTGCTGCCGCCCCATGACCGGGGGACTTCGGCCAGCCATGCCTACCTCAATCGCAACAAACGCAGCCTGGCGCTGGATTTGAAACAGCCCGAAGGGCTGGAGATCGTGCGCGAACTGGTCAAGGACTACGACATTGTCCTCGAACAATTCCGCCCCGGCGTGATGGAGCGCCTGGGCCTGGGCTATGAGGCGCTGAAGGCGATCAACCCGCGGCTGATTTATGTGTCGATCACCGGTTACGGCCAGACCGGGCCCTATAAGGACCGCGCCGGGCATGACATCAACTACCTGGCGCTGGCCGGGGTCGCCAGCTACACCGGGCGCCGGGACAGCGGGCCACTGCCCTTGGGCGTGCAGTTGGCGGACGTGGGCGGCGGTTCGCTGCATGCGGTAGTGGGGCTGCTGGCGGCCGTTATCGCCCGGCAGCAGAGCGGGGTCGGCCAATACCTGGATGTGAGCATGACCGATTGCTCGTTCAGCCTGAATGCCATGGCCGGCGCGGGTTACCTGGCGTGTGGTGTAGAGCCTGAGCGGGAGAGCCATGTGCTCAATGGCGGAAGTTTCTACGATTACTACCGCTCGCGAGATGGGCGCTGGATGTCGGTCGGCAGCCTGGAACCGGCTTTCATGCAGCAGTTGTGTGAAGCGTTGGGCCGCCCGGAGTTGGCCGCGCAGGGCTTGAAGCCTGAGCAGCAGCCGGCGCTTAGGCAGGCCTTGCAGGTGGAGTTCGAGAAGCGCAGTTTCGAGCAGTTGTGCGAGCTGTTTGCCGGGGCGGATGCCTGCGTGGAGCCGGTGCTGACGCTCAGCGAAGCCGTGGCCCATCCGCAGTTGAAGGCGCGGGCGCTGGTCAGCCAGGTGCCCAGGGGCGATGGCTCGAGCCAGGCGCAGATAGCCTGCCCGTTGAAGTTTTCGGAAGGGTTGCCAGCGCCCCGGCACATTGGCGTCGCCGTGGGCGCGCACAGTGATGAAGTGTTGGCGGAGCTGGGCTTGAGCCCGCAGCGCATCAGCGAGCTGCGCAGCTCCAAGGTGATTATGTAGTGGCTGGGTGGAGGCTTGCTCTCGATGAGGCCTTTATTCCACCCTGGTTTCGCCGGTAAACACCAAGGTCTGCCGACACCGCCGGCACAGATACCGCCGCCCCTGAGCCACCATGCCATGGCGTTGCGATGAAAACGGGAAGTCGCTGTCGGCACACGGGCACCGGTAGATATAACGGGTCACCTGGCGACGCTTCACGGCATAGGTGTGGCAGCGGTCCGGCGGCAGTTCGTAGACCCCACGCATGATCAGTTGCCATTCCTCACCATGGGGCTGGATGCGCTCGCCAAACAATTGGTGGGCAATCAGGTGCGCCACCTCATGGGCCACGGTCTGTTTCAGGAAGTGTTGGCTGTTTTCTCGGTACAACTGTGGGTTGAAGCGCAGCAGGTTCTCGTGCAAATGCGCGACACCGGCCTTCTGACCCCGCAGCTTGAGGCTGACCTGGGGGCGTTTGAAGCTTCGTTTGAAAAAGGATTCGGCTTGCAGGAAACAATCTTCGACGCGGGTATTGAGTTGCTCGGGCATGCTGTACATATCTCCAGAGACGTCCAGTATGCCGCAAAACCGAGTGTTTCCGAATCTGTCAGGCGCCGAATGGTCATCCATCACGCACAAAGCCACCTTGCGGTGGCCTTGCCTTTGCCATTGAACGGGTCAGTTCGTGTAGATCGGCCCCACGCCCAGGCCCCAGACGATCACGGTAAACGCCATGATCGCCACCAGCACCACCAGCCCTACGGCCAGTATCGAACTGGAAAACAGGAAGCCTTCATCCGGGTCGATGCTCATGAAGGTCGGTACGCCGACATACAGCAGGTACACCGTGTAGCAGATCGCCGCAGTGCCCACCACCATGCCCAGCCACATATGCGGGTAGAGCGCCGCCAGCCCGCCGATGAACAGAGGTGTCGCGGTATAGGTGGCAAACGCCACGCACCGCGCCATGCTGGGGTTGGCGTCGTAGGTGCGGGCCATCCAGTGAATGAACGCGCCCATCACTGCCACGCCGCCGAGCATGGCCGCGTAGGACATGAGGGTCATCCACAGCGCACTTTCCTGGGTCAACATGACCGGGGAGCGGTTGCCGATGACCCAGCCGACCTGGGTGGTGCCGATAAAAGCCGATACGGCGGGGATCGCCGCGAGAATCAGGGTGTGAGTGAGGTACATGTGGCCGATGCTTTCTTCTTTATCGCCACGAATTTCCCGCCATTCCTGGTCGGGATGGGTAAACAGCCCCACGACGTGATGGATCATGCCAGTCACTCCTGTCGTTATTACCATCGCCCCCCATCGGAGCGCCCACGGGCCAGATGGCCACAAAGGTCTGGATATATGTGTGCGACCTCAAGTCGCAGTATAGGAAGGGATGACCGGAATAACCGTAGGGCCTTTAGAGCAAATTGCGCTGTAAACAGGGGGCCTAATCGCGGCGGGGTCTTTTACTGTTAGCCCTTTAGCTGTTTTTTTTGCGTAAAATACCCGGCTTTTCGTCACACACCTCCAGCGGATCCAAGCGCCATGGGCACTCTTACGGTCAACCAGAACAAACTGCAAAAACGCCTGCGCCGCCTGGCCGGTGAGGCAGTCGCCGATTTCAACATGATCGAGGACGGCGACAAGGTCATGGTCTGCCTCTCCGGCGGCAAAGACAGCTACACCATGCTCGACGTGCTGCTGCACCTGCAAAAGGTCGCACCGATCAAGTTCGACATCGTTGCGGTCAATATGGACCAGAAACAACCGGGCTTCCCCGAGCACGTGCTGCCGGCCTACCTCAAGGCGCTGGGCGTCGAGTACCACATCGTCGAAAAAGACACCTATTCGGTGGTCAAGGAACTGATCCCTGAAGGCAAGACCACCTGCTCGCTGTGCTCGCGCCTGCGCCGTGGCACGCTCTACACCTTTGCCGATGAGATCGGTGCGACCAAGATGGCCCTGGGTCACCACCGCGACGATATTGTCGAGACCTTCTTCCTCAATATGTTCTTCAACGGTTCGCTCAAGGCCATGCCGCCCAAGCTGCGTGCCGATGATGGGCGCAACGTGGTGATCCGCCCGCTGGCGTATTGCAACGAGAAGGACATCCAGGCCTACTCCGACTTCAAGCAATTCCCGATCATCCCGTGCAACCTGTGCGGCTCCCAGGAAAACCTGCAGCGCCAGGTGGTCAAGGACATGCTGGTGGATTGGGAGCGCAAGACCCCCGGGCGTACCGAAAGTATCTTCCGCAGCCTGCAGAACGTGCAGCCTTCGCAATTGGCCGACCGCAACCTGTTCGACTTCACCAGTCTGAAAATCGATGAGAGCGCCGCGCCGCGTTTCGTCAATGTGGTGAACCTCTGAGCTCATTCAACGCTCTGACACACGGCGCTCGCGGGCGCCGTTTTCAATTCCATTGCCAGCATTCAACAGCAGGAGAGGGCATGCGCGATTACAAGTGGCTGCACGAATATTGTCTGAACCGCTTCGGTTCAGCGGCCGAGCTGGACGCCCACCTGCCGGTGCCCAAGACCCCGGCGCAATTGCGCAAGATCAGTGATGATCGCTACCTGTCGACCTTGGCGCTGCGCGTGTTTCGCGCCGGCTTGAAGCACAGCGTGGTGGATGCCAAGTGGCCGGCGTTCGAGCAGGTGTTCTTCGGCTTCGACCCGGAAAAAGTCGTGCTGATGGGGGCCGAGCACCTGGAGCGGCTGATGCAGGACACGCGCATCATCCGTCACCTGGGCAAGCTCAAGAGCGTGCCGCGCAATGCGCAGATGATCCTGGACATCGAGCAGGAAAAAGGCAGCTTCGGCGCATTTATCGCCGACTGGCCGGTGACCGATATCGTCGGGTTATGGAAATACCTGAGCAAGCACGGTCATCAGCTGGGCGGGCTGTCGGCCCCGCGCTTTTTGCGGATGGTGGGCAAGGATACCTTTGTGCCGAGCTATGACGTGGTCGCGGCATTGAATGCGCAGAAGATTGTCGACAAGGCACCCACCAGCCTGCGCGACCTGGCCACGGTGCAGGCTGCGTTCAACCAGTGGCATGCCGAGAGCGGGCGGCCGATGTGCCAGCTGTCGATGATGCTGGCCTATACGGTGAATCACTGACCGGCTTCTAGGGTGTGGCCAACCGGCGGTTCAACTGGTGCCGCCAGCGCACATACAGCAGCGCCGTGCAAAACACCGCCAGGCTGGCCAGCATCTCCAGCACCCCGAACCACTGCCGGTTCGGGTCATACGCCGCCAGCGCGCCCTTGATGAAATACAGGTTCACCGCAAAGCACATCCACGAATGCCCGCGCGCGCTGCCGATGATCATCCCCGGCGCCAGCACCAGCAGCGGCACCAGTTCGATCAGCAGGATCACCCACGGGCGTGCGCCGTGCAGGTCGGCGACGAACAGGTAGTACCCGCACAACAAACCCACCAGGGCGAAAAACGCCAGCAGGCTTAACGCGCGTACCGCCTTGACCCGTGGCTCCAGCCACGCCTGCGGCGGCAGAACCTTAGGCTTCCTGGCCACGGCCGTTCTCCAGCAACGTGGCGGTCTTGGCCAGGCGCAGGCCCAGGGCCCGGCACAGGGTGATTTCATGCGGGTCGAGCAGGCGCTTGCCATCCGGCCCGGCATGGTGGCTGGCGCCATACGGCGTGCCGCCGCCCTGGGTGTCGAGCAGCGCCTGTTCGCTGTAGGGCAGGCCAGTGATCAGCATGCCGTGGTGCAGCAGCGGCAACAGCATCGACATCAGCGTGGTTTCCTGGCCGCCATGCAGGCTGGCGGTGGAGGTGAACACCCCGGCCGGCTTGCCGACCAGCGCACCGGTGAGCCACAGGTTGCTGGTGCCATCGAGGAAGTACTTGAGCGGCGCGGCCATGTTGCCGAAGCGCGTCGGGCTGCCCAGGGCCAGGCCCGAGCAGTTTTTCAAGTCATCGAGGCTGGCGTACAGCGCGCCTTCGTCCGGGATGCTCGGCGCCACGGCTTCGCATTCGGTGGAGATCGCCGGTACGGTGCGCAGTCGCGCTTCCATGCCGCCTTGCTCGATGCCCCGGGCAATCTGCCGAGCCATTTCGCTCACCGAGCCATTGCGGCTGTAATACAACACCAGCACATACGGCGACGTCACGGCAGGATCTCCAGCACGTTCTCTGGCGGACGGCCAATGATGGCTTTATCGGCGGTTTCCAGGATCGGGCGTTCCATCAGCTTGGGATGTTCGGCGATCGCGGCGATCAACTGCGCTTCGCTGAGGCTGGCGTCGGCCAGGTTGAGGGCCTTGTATTCGTCTTCGCCGGTGCGCAGCAGTTGGCGGGCGCTGATGCCCAGCTTGGCCAGCAGTGTCTTCAATTGTGCGCTATTCAGCGGGGTTTCCAGGTAACGCACCACGGTGGGGGCGAGGCCTCGGGCTTCCAGCAGTTCGAGCGCACCGCGGGATTTCGAGCAGCGCGGGTTGTGATAAAGCGTCAGATCGGTCATGTGCGGGTCGCATCTTGCGTAAGGTGGCGGGTATTCTACCTGCGCGGCGTCCTGTCCTTAAACCGTAAGAGGCGATAGGTCGCAGCCAACGTTCATTTTTGCGAAGGAATACCCCATGACAAGGCGACTGATCGGTGCATTGGCGATCATCACAACCCTGCTGCTCAGCGGCTGCGGCAATGACTACGGCGTTGACCAGTACGGCCAGAAGGTCGCGGCCGAGCGCCTGGACAAACAGTGGCTGGTGGTCAACTACTGGGCGGAATGGTGTGGCCCATGCCGTACGGAAATCCCCGAACTCAACGCCCTGGCGGAACAGTTGAAGGGGCAGGGCGTGGGGGTGTTCGGGGTCAACTTCGACAATGTGCAGGGTGCAGAGCTGAAGGAAGCCAGCGACAAACTGGGGATCAAGTTCACCGTGCTGGCGCAGAACCCGGATGGGATCTTCGAGATTCCGCGCAGCGAAGCGTTGCCGGTGACCTATATCATCGATGACAAGGGCAAGGTGCGCGAGCAGTTGATGGGTGAGCAGACGGCGGAAGGGGTGTTGGCCAAGCTCAAGGCTTTGCGCGGCTAGAGTATTGTCCTCGATCAAATGTGGGAGGGGGCTTGCCCCCGATAGCAGTGTGTCAGTCAATACATCAGTGACTGTTACACCGTCATCGGGGGCAAGCCCCCTCCCACATTTAAATCTCACCAACCTGTAGATCGGTGGAGTCAGCCCTCTTCGAGCCACAGGCGAATCGGCTTGCCTTCGGCCGGCCAGAAGCGGGTCTGCTCGATCGGCGAGATGTCCCAGCGCTGTACGCCTTGCAGGGCCTGGAAGAAGCGCTGTTCCTGTTCCATCAGGGCCTCGGCGCAGAGCTTGCGGGTGCTGCCGAGCTTGCCGAAGCTGAGTTTGTCGCCCTCAAGGGTGTACGGCGCGAACCAGTGGTTGCAACCGCCGTTGCCGTAGGCACGCCCATCGGCGCCGAGGGTGACGGTCAGGTGTGCGTAATCCATCAACGGCCGCTCACCAATCCACTCCACCACGTAGCTGTGATCCTGCTTGAGCTTGGCCGCGTCACCGGCGCAGCCACTCAGGGCCGCACCGACGGCGGCGAGCAGAAGCAGGCCTTTCATTGCCCGGCCTTCTGGCATGTCGGGCAACGGTGCTTGTCGCCTTCGCTGGTCCAGCCCAACTCGGCAATGCGCGCGTTGGCGGCCGGTTGCAGCGGCTCCTTGGTCAGCTTGGTTTCCACCGCGAATTCAAACTCCAGCACGGTGTCGCAGCTGTCGCAGTTGACCTTCCAGGTGTGAATCTCCAGCTCGCCGAACTTCGGCCCGCGGGCCATGGCGACCCACTGGCCGGCAGGGCGGATGGAGTAGCGCGCGTCACCTTCGACGGTAAGGCGCATGGACAAGGTTTTACTGCCGCGCAGGGTGACGATCAGCACGTCATCATGCTTGATCGAGCCACCGTTGCCGGTGACCTGGTAACGGCCCGGCACCAGGGCGCGGCATTCGATCAGGGTGTGTTGCGGGCTCAGCAAGCTGAAGCGGAAATCGTGTTCGGCCATGGATCCTCCAAATAGGCGCGGCATCCTATCACGGGTGCCTGCTGATCATGAGCCTGGTATGTGACCGCTGATCATCCTTCGACGAGGTTCTGCGCCCGGCCATCGGCCCATGCCGCAATATTGGCCAATGTGGTGCCGGCAATCGCCGCCAGGGCTTCGCGGGTGAGGAACGCCTGGTGTGCGGTGACGATCACGTTGGGGAAGGTCAGCAGGCGCGCGAGCACGTCGTCCTGCAAGGGCAGGTCGGAGCGGTCCTCGAAAAACAGCTGGGCTTCCTCCTCGTACACATCCAGCCCCAGGTAGCCGAGCTGGCCGTCCTTGAGTGCTTCGATCAGCGCCGGCGTGTCGACCAGGCCACCGCGACCGGTGTTGATCAGCATGGCGCCGGGTTGCATCCGCGCCAGGGAGTGCGCATTGATCAGGTGCTTGCTGTCGGCGGTCAGCGGGCAGTGCAGGCTGATGATCTGGGCCTGGGCCAAGAGCTCCGGCAGGCTCACATAGTCAGCGCCGAGGGCCTGGACCTGGGGGTTGGGGAACGGGTCGTAGGCGAGCAGCCGGCAACCGAAGCCCGCCATGATCCTGGCGAACGTGGCGCCGATCTGGCCGGTGCCGACCACGCCGACGGTCTTGCCCACCAGGTCGAAGCCGGTGAGGCCATGCAGGCTGAAATCGCCGTCGCGGGTGCGGTTGTAGGCGCGATGCAGGCGGCGGTTGAGGGCGAGGATCAGGGCCACCGCGTGTTCGGCGATCGCATGGGGCGAATAGGCCGGGACGCGCACGATGGTCAGGCCCAGGCGTTTGGCGGCAGGCAGGTCCACATGGTTGTAGCCGGCCGAACGCAACGCGATCAACCGCGTGCCGCCCTTGGCCAGCTGTTCCAGCACCGGGGCACTGAGGTCGTCGTTGATAAAGGCGCAGACCACCTCGTGGTGTTCGGCCAGGGCGACGGTGTCGAGGTTGAGCCGGGCGGGTTGGAATTGCAGTTCCAGGCCGTGCGGCAAGGGCTCGCCGAGGAAACTGTCGCGGTCGTAGGTCTGGCTGCTGAAAAGAATCACGCGCATCAAAGGCTTCCTTTTTGATGAATTCAGGCGCTGACCCGCGCTTCACTGGCCAGCCGTGCAATGGCCATGTCCAGCTCGTCCAGCGCGGTCACGGCCTTGGCGTCGTCCTGCTTGAGCAGGGTTTCGGCGCGCTGGCAGGCGGCGCGCAGTTGCGGCACGCCACAGTAGCGGGTGGCGCCGTGCAGACGGTGGACGCGTTCGATCAGGGCCAGGTTGTCCTTGGCCTCACGGGCGACGTGAATGGCCTGGCGGTCGGCTTCCAGGGAGGCCAGCAGCATGGCCAGCATGTCGGCCGCCAGGTCCATCTTGCCGGCGGCCAGGCGCAGGCCTTCCTCGTGGTCCAGCACCGGCAATTGCACCCCGGGGCCCAGGCCTTCGACGGCGCGCTCCGGCACCTGGTTGCGCAGGGCCAGGCCGGTCCATTTCAGCACTACCTGGGCCAGTTGCCGTTCGCTGATGGGTTTGGTCAGGTAATCGTCCATACCGCTTTGCAGCAAGGCGCGCTTCTCGTTGGCCATGGCATGGGCGGTGAGGGCGACCACCGGCAAGGGCGTGCCATGGCGCTCGCTTTCCCACTGGCGGATCGCCTCGGTGCTCTGACGTCCGTCCATGCCCGGCATCTGCACGTCCATCAGCACCAGGTCGAAGGTGTCCTGTTTCACCGCGTCGACCGCCGCGTAGCCGCTTTCCACTGCACGGACCTGCGCGCCCATGTCTTCCAGCAGGGTCTGCACCAACAGCAGGTTTGCCGGGTTGTCGTCGACACACAGCACACGCGGCGCACGGCTGGACAACGGCTCGCCCGGTTCACTGCGGGACGGCCGCGGGCTGATCAGGTCGGACAGCGCACGGCGCAGCTTGCGGGTACACGCCGGCTTGGCCTGCAACTGGCTGTTGGGGTTGGGTACCGACTCGTTGAACAGCATCTGTTCGGTGGTGGGGCACAGCACCAGCACCTTGCAACCCAGGTGTTCGAGGTCCCACAGGTGCTGGTTGAGGCGCTCGGGCGGAATATCGTTGGCGGTCACGCCGAGTACCGCGAGGTCGATAGCCTGCTCGGTCTGGTGAGCGCTGGTGATGCCGTTGGTCAGGCTTTCCAGGGTATTGAACGGCGTTACTTCCAGGCCGCAGTCTTCCAATTGGTGCTGCAGGGCCTGGCGCGCCAGGTCGTGGTTTTCCAGTACCGCCACGCGATGGCCCAGCAACGGCGCGCAGGGCAGGTCTTCGACGTCGTCGCGGGTCTTGGGCAGGTTCAGGCTGATCCAGAATTCAGAACCTTCGCCCGGCGTGCTGTCGACGCCGATTTCACCGCCCATTTGTTCGATCAGGCGCTTGGAAATCACCAGGCCCAGCCCCGTGCCGCCGGGCTGGCGCGACAGTGAATTGTCGGCCTGGCTGAACGCCTGGAACAACGCCCGCACGTCCTGGCTGGACAGGCCGATGCCGGTGTCCTGCACGCTGATACGCAGTTGCACGCTGTCTTCCTGCTCGTCCTCGATCATCGCCCGGGCCACGATGGTGCCTTCGCGGGTGAACTTGATCGCATTGCTGATCAGGTTGGTGAGGATCTGCTTGAGCCGCAGCGGGTCGCCCACCAGCGCCAGCGGCGTGTCGCGGTACACCAGGCTGACCAGTTCCAGTTGCTTGGCATGGGCGGCGGGAGCGAGGATGGTGAGGGTGTCTTGCAGCAGATCCCGCAGGTTGAACGGGATACTGTCGAGCACCAGCTTGCCGGCCTCGATCTTCGAGAAATCGAGGATTTCGTTGATGATGCCCAGCAGGTTGTCGGCGGATTTTTCGATGGTGCCCAGGTAGTCCAACTGGCGCGGGGTCAGCTCGCTTTTTTGCAGCAGGTGGGTAAAGCCGAGTATGCCGTTGAGCGGCGTGCGGATTTCATGGCTCATGTTCGCCAGGAACTCGGACTTGATGCGGCTGGCCTCCAGGGCCTCCTTGCGCGCCAGGTCCAGCTCGATGTTCTGGATCTCGATGGTTTCCAGGTTCTGGCGCACGTCTTCGGTGGCCTGGTCGATGCTGTGCTGCAATTCTTCCCGGGCATTTTGCAGGGTTTCGGCCATGCGGTTGATGCCCGATGCGAGTTGATCCAGCTCCTGGCTGCCCAAGGGTGGCAGGCGGGTTTCCAGGTTGCCGTCCTTGAGTTGGGCCACCGCTTGCTTGATCAGGCCAATCGGCGCGTTGATCGTACGGCTGATGCGCAAGGCCAGGGCCGCAGTGCAGATCAGGCCGATGGCAATCAGCAGCAGGCTGGCGAACAGGCTGCGATAGCCGCGCAGCAACATGCCGTTGTGGGACAACTCCACCTCGACCCAGCCGAGCAGGCGATCGGCTTCATCGGGGATCAAATCGCCCGCCAGGTTGCGATGGCGACCAAACACCGGCAGCAGGTAGCGCGTGGCGTCGTTGCCGGTGCGTTGCAGCAGGTGGGAGCTGTTGCCGACCGGCGGCTGGTTGAGCATGGTCGGGCCGGCGTGGGCCAGGGGCGTGCGGTCCGGCGCCAGGAATGCCACGGTGTGCACGTCCGTCTGTTCCAGGGATTGGGTGGCGATACGCTCCAGCAGGTCGGTATTCCTGCTGCCCATGGCGGGGGCCACCAGGGGCGCCAGCTGCTCGGCGATCATTTCGCCGCGTTGCAGCAGTTGGGCCTGCAACTCCGAGAGCTGCATCCAGGTGAAGTACCCTCCCAACAACAGGGCCATCAGGCTGGTCGGTAATAAGGTCAGCAACAGTACGCGGCCTTTTATCCCCATTCGTTTAAGCACGCCACTCTCCTGCTACCACACTGATATCAATCTTCCGCGCCGGCATCCGGCCCGCGCCACCTGCGCAGTGTAGCCATTTGCGCGGCCTGGAATCTTGCAAATTAATGACAGAGGGCAATCTTCGGGCCGTTGGACGCCGTGTGGCGATTGCCTGCGGCGGGGTTATCTTGAATAATCAGTGATTGAGAATGACTTGCAGACGCTAATGAATCCCGCGGCAGTTGGCCTACCCCGTATCCTCACAATTGAAGATGACCCCGTGCTGGGTGCCTATGTGCACGAGCATTTGGGGCGCTGTGGCTTCCAGGTCACCTGGTGCCAGAACGGTCAGCAGGGCCTGGAGATGGCGCGCGACCAGGCATTCGACGTGGTGTTGATGGATATTCTGCTGCCGGGCCTGGATGGCTTGTCGATCCTCACCCATTTGCGCCGGAGCCATTCGATTCCGGTGATCCTGATGTCGGCCCTGGGCGCTGAAACCGATCGCGTCAGCGGTTTTCGCCTGGGGGCCGATGATTACCTGCCCAAGCCCTTCAGCATGGTTGAGCTGCGCGTGCGTATCGAAGCCATCCTGCGGCGGGTGGCCCTGGATCGGCGCCCGTTGCCGACGCTTGCGCCCGTGCGCGAGGACACCCGCACGCTGCGTTTCGATGATGAGCTGTGCGATGTTTTTCATCAGGAGCGCTGGGCGGGCCTGACCCGTAGCGAATACCGCCTGCTGGAAACCCTGCATCGCAACGCTGAAGAAGTCCTCAGCAAAGCCTTCCTCTACCAGCACGTGTTGCAACGGGGTTATGCGCCCCATGATCGCAGCCTCGACATGCATATCAGCCAGATCCGCCGCAAGCTCAAGGCCATCGGCTACACCGAGCGTGAGGTGCGCACGGTGTGGGGCAAGGGCTATGTGCTGAGCGGTCACGACGATGGGCTTTGAGGCATCGCTGAAACGGCTGCCGGGCAGGCACTCGTTATTCTGGAAGCTCGCCTGCCTGCTGATCGCCTTCTGTTTGCTGATGATCTGGCTCAGTTGGTCCTGGGGTCGGTACATGGAGCAAAAGAACGCCTACCTGTCCGATGAGGCCAGGAGCACCTTGAGTGGTTATGCGGCAGGCGCCGAGCAGGCCTGGAACCAGGGCGGCAATGCCGGCGTCGATGCGTGGCTGCAGGCAATGGGCAAGCGCGAAAGCACGTGGGTCGGGGTGATCGGCAATGACTTGCAGTCGTTGAGCAGCTACCCGCTGACCGATACGGAAAGCCAGCGCCTGACCTTCCTGCGGGGCCTGGACTGGCCGGTCAGCCGCCACGTCAAGGGGTTGCCGTGGTTGAAGATCCCGTTTGCGGTGGATCCGGGCGCCGGTTCGCTGGTGATTGAACTGCCGCAGCGCTTTATGCCGGGGCGCTACCAACTGTTCTGGCGGGTGCTGACCAACGGCGTGATTCCCGGCCTCTTTACCTTGTTGCTGTGCATCGGCCTCTATCGGTTGCTGATCATGCCCCTCAATCAACTGCGCGAGCAGGCCAACGCATGGCGTGCCGATCAGTTGAATACGCGGATGTCCCACGACGCCACCAGCCGCCAGGACGAATTGGGCGAGCTGGGGCGCGCGTTTGATCATATGTCCGAGCGCTTGCAGGGTACGGTGATGCTGCAACAGCAGCTGTTAAGGGACATGTCTCATGAACTGCGCACGCCCTTGAGCCGTTTGCGGGTGGCCTGTGACAGTGAGCAGGATCTTGCGCGCCTGCGTGAGCGGCTGGGGCGGGAGATCGACGCCATGCAGCGCCTGGTGGAAGACAGCCTGCAACTGGCCTGGCTGGATACCGAGCGGGCGCCGCTGCCCAAAGAAGATATTCAGGTGCAGGCGCTGTGGGACATGCTGCGCGAGAACGCGTGCTTTGAAAGCGGTTGGCCGGCATCGCGGCTGCCCTGCCTTCTGGGCGCCGACAGTTGGGTGCGGGGCAACCTGAATGCCCTGGCCCAGGCCCTGGAGAATATCCTGCGCAACGCCATACGCCATTCCCCGGCGCAGGGGATCGTGTGCCTGGATGGATGCCGCGAGGGGGAGTATTGGCACCTTTGGTTGGAAGACCAGGGCGGGGGAATCGATGAGCAGGATCTGGAGCGAATCTTTGCGCCGTTTACGCGGCTGGACGGTTCGAGGCCCGGCGATGGTGGCTTCGGGCTGGGCCTGAGCATCGCGCGCAATGCCGTGCAACGCCAGGACGGCAGCCTGTGGGCGGAAAATACCGGCCAGGGCCTGCGTGTGCACCTGCGGTTGCCGGCGCGATAGGTCTCAGCCTCGGCGCTGCTTGCGCTTTTTCCATTGGTGCGCGACCCACCAGCGCCAGTACCCCATGGTCAGGCAGTAGGCCAGTGCGCCCAGCACCAGCCCCAACACCACCGAACCCAGCAGGAAGGGCTGCCACAGCGTGCTCAACTGGCCGCTGATCCATTCCCAGGTCAGGTCGTCGGGCAGGCTGCGCGGTGGCACATTCATCAGCCAGGCGCCGGTCATGTAGGTGCAGATGAACACCACCGGCATGGTGATCGGGTTGGTCAGCCATACCAGGCTGATGGCGATGGGCATATTGCCGCGCACGGTGATCGCCAGCACTGCCGCCAGCAGCATCTGCAACGGGATCGGGATAAACGCCGCGAACAAACCCACGGCCATGGCGCGTGCCACGGAGTGCCGGTTCAGGTGCCAGAGGTTCGGGTCGTGCAGCAACGTGCCAAGAAACTGTAATGACTTGTGTTCCCTGATACTGGTGGGGTCGGGCATGTACCGTTTGAATAAGCGCCGAGGCATAGGGGGTCCAGGTCAGTTCGAGGGGCAAGTATGCCCGCATTCTATAAACAGAAAATTCAGACTTTGTGACAAAACATCATAGGACACGCTGGGCCCTCGTCTAAGACTGAGTGGATCACTTGAAAAGGAGGGTTCATGAAGACAGGGATGTTCGCGCTCGCGCTGGGGTTGCTTGCCTTGCGTTTTTTACCGGCGTTGCCGTCGACGGGGTGGCTGATAGCCATGTTGGTGCTGGCATTGATGCTATTGCCCTTTCGTACGTCGCCACTGGCATTTTTCCTGCTGGGCTTGAGCTGGGCCTGCATCAGTGCGCAGTGGGCGCTGGATGATCGACTACGGCCGGTGCTGGATGGCCAGACGCGATGGCTGGAAGGCCGTGTAACCGGGTTACCGCAGCAGACAGGGACGGGCGTGCGTTTTGAGCTGGCCGACAGCCAGGCGCGCAACGCCCGGTTGCCCAAGCGCATCCGGGTGTTTTGGCACGGCGGGCCGCCGGTACGCAGTGGCGAGCGCTGGCGTCTGGCCGTGACGCTGAAACGGCCTGCCGGGCTGCTCAATTTTCACGGTTTCGATCAGGAGGCCTGGCTGCTGGCCCAGCGCATTGGCGCCACCGGCTCGGTGAAGGATGGTGAGCGCCTGGCGCCGGCGCGTCATGCCTGGCGTGACACGGTCCGCCAACGCCTGATGGCGGTGGACGCCCAAGGCCGCGAGGCGGGCCTGGCGGCTTTGGTGCTGGGGGATGGCTCCGGGCTGGCGGCCGAAGACTGGCAGGTGTTGCAGGACACTGGCACGGTGCACCTGCTGGTGATTTCCGGCCAGCACATTGGCTTGCTGGCGGGGTTGATCTACGGCTTGGTCGCGCTACTTGCACGCTACGGCTGCTGGCCCCGTACCTGGCCGTGGCTGCCTTGGGCGTGCGGCCTGGCGTTTGCCGCCGCGCTGGGGTACGGCCTGCTGGCAGGGTTTGGCGTGCCGGTGCAACGGGCCTGCGTCATGGTGGGGCTGGTGTTGTTGTGGCGCCTGCGCTTTCGTCATCTGGGCTTCTGGTGGCCGTTGTTGCTGGCACTCAATGGCGTGCTGATCCTGGAGCCACTGGCCAGCCTGCAACCCGGATTCTGGCTGTCCTTCATGGCTGTCGCGGTGCTGGTCCTGGGATTTGGTGGGCGGTTGGGGCCGTGGAGTGTCTGGCAGGCATGGACACGCCCCCAGTGCTTGATTGCCGTTGGTCTGTTTCCTGTGTTGCTGGTGCTCGGCTTGCCCGTCAGCGTCAGTGCGCCGCTGGCCAACCTGGTTGCCGTGCCGTGGATCAGCCTGGTGGTGTTGCCCCTGGCCTTGCTGGGGAGCGCATTGTTGCCGCTGCCGTATGCGGGTGAGGGCTTGTTGTGGCTGGCGGGTGGGGCGCTTGACGGGTTGTTCCGGAGCTTGGCATGGCTCGCTGGGCTAATGCCTGCCTGGATACCGGCCGAGGAGCCCCTGGGTTACTGGCTGATCAGCCTGGTCGGCGCGGTGCTGTTACTGCTGCCCAGCGGCGTGCCGTTTCGGCCCCTGGGCTTGCCGCTGCTGTTGTTGGCCGTGTTTCCACCCCGCGAGCTCGTGCCCCATGGGCGGGTGGAGGTGGTGCAACTGGATGTCGGGCAAGGTCAGGCCTTGATCCTGCGTACCCGCCATCACACGTTGCTCTACGATGCCGGCCCGCGTTCGGGGACGGTTGACCTTGGTGCCCGTGTGGTAGTGCCTGCGTTGAAAAAACTCGGCGTCGGGACGCTGGATATGATGCTGCTGAGCCACGCCGACGCCGATCATGCCGGTGGGGCGTCGGCTGTGGCCCGAGGGTTGCCGATCCGGCGTGTCGTGGGCGGTGAAACCGAGGGGTTGCCCGGGTTTCTCGCCACCCAGCCCTGTGTCAGCGGCGAACGGTGGGAGTGGGACGGTGTGGCATTCGAGCTGTGGCAGTGGCCTGATGCGATTGATGGCAATCCCAAGTCCTGTGTTCTGCAGGTCCAGGCCAATGGTGAGCGGCTGCTGCTCACGGGGGATATTGATCGGGCTGCCGAGCGAGCATTTCTCGCGTCTTCGCTGGCAGTGCGCACCGATTGGCTGCAATCGCCTCACCATGGCAGCCGCAGTTCGTCGTCGTGGCCTTTTCTACAGCGGCTGGCGCCCACGTCGGTGCTGATTTCCCGTGGGCGTGGCAATGCGTTCGGCCATCCTCACCCGCAGGTAGTAGAGCGCTACCAGCGACTGGGCAGCCAGATATACGACAGTGCCGAGCAGGGCGCGGTGCGTGTGCAATTAGGGGCTTTCCAGCCACCGACTGTTGCGCGTAGTCAACGCCGTTTTTGGCGCGAAACGTTACCCTGAGCCGGCCATGCCAAAGACCGGCGCCTGGGACAGACGGGTCCATGGCCGACGAACCCCGCCGCCGAACCTATATGGTAAAGTGGCGCACTTTTTCGAGGGGACATTCACTGTGTGGGAATTGGTCAAATCTGGCGGCTGGATGATGTTGCCCATCATCCTGAGCTCCATCGCCGCACTCGGCATCGTTGCCGAACGTTTGTGGACCCTGCGCGCCAGTCGCGTCACCCCCGAGCATCTGCTGGGGCAGGTCTGGAGCTGGATCAAGAACAAGCAACTGGACAAGGACAAACTCAAGGAACTGCGCGCCAACTCGCCCCTGGGTGAGATCCTCGCCGCCGGCCTGGCCAATTCCAAGCATGGTCGCGAGATCATGAAGGAGTGCATCGAAGAGGCCGCCGCCCGGGTCATCCATGAACTTGAGCGCTATATCAACGCCCTCGGCACCATCGCAGCCATGGCGCCGTTGCTCGGCTTGCTGGGGACGGTACTGGGCATGATCGATATTTTCAGCTCGTTCATGGGCTCGGGCATGACCACCAACGCGGCCGTGCTGGCCGGCGGTATCTCCAAGGCCCTGATTACCACGGCGGCGGGCCTGATGGTCGGTATTCCTTCGGTGTTCTTCCACCGTTTCCTGCAGCGGCGCATCGATGAACTGGTGGTCGGTATGGAGCAGGAAGCCATCAAGCTGGTGGAAGTGGTGCAGGGCGACCGTGATGTGGACCTGGTTGGGGGCAAAGCGTGAAATTTCGCCGCAAGCAACGGGAAAATGTCGACATCAACCTCGCGTCGTTGATCGACGTGGTGTTTATCCTGCTGCTGTTTTTTGTCGTCACCACCACCTTCACCCGGCAGACCGAACTGCGCGTCGACCTGCCGGAAGCCGTGAGTGGTTCGCCGGCCGAAGACCAGGAAGTCAAGCAACTGGACATCGCCATCAGCGCCGACGGGGCGTTTTCGGTGAATAACCAGGTGCTGGAGAAAAACGACCTCGCCAGCCTCATGGCGGCCCTGGAGAAAGAGTCCGGCGGCGATACCAAGATGCCGTTGTCCATCAGTGCCGATGGCAAGACCCAGCACCAGGCCGTGATCACGGCGATGGACGCCGCCGGCAAGCTCGGTTTCAGCCATCTGCGCATGAGCACTGTCGAGGCGGCGAGCCAACCCTGATGGCCATGTCCGATCGTTTGCTCAAGGCCTGGTACGAGGGCCATCCGGCGCTGGCGTTGTTGCGGCCACTGGAGTCTTTGTATCGCCGGGTGGTGCAGCGCAAGCGCGCGCGGTTCCTGGCGGGAGAGGGCGAGATCTATCAATCGCCGGTGCCGGTGGTGGTGGTCGGTAATATCACCGTGGGCGGCACCGGCAAGACGCCGTTGATCCTGTGGTTGATCGAACACTGTCGGCGCAGTGGCCTGCGGGTGGGTGTGGTCAGTCGCGGCTATGGCGCCAAGCCGCCGCAGTTGCCATGGCGCGTCGAGGCGAGCCACAGCGCCACTGTGGCGGGCGACGAGCCTTTGCTGATCGTGCAGCGCTGCGGCGTGCCGCTGATGATCGATCCCGATCGCAGTCGTGCGGTGCAGGCCCTGGTTGCCAGCGAGACCCTCGACCTGATCCTCTCCGACGACGGGCTGCAACACTACCGCCTGGCCCGTGACCTGGAACTGGTGCTGATCGACGCCGCCCGGGGCCTGGGCAATCGCCGTTGCCTGCCGGCGGGGCCATTGCGCGAACCGGTTGAGCGTTTGCACAGTGTGGATGCATTGCTCTACAACGGTGTCGGCTCGGATCGCGACGATGGCTTTGGGTTTCGCCTGCAACCCACCGCACTGGTCAACCTGCACAGCGGCGAGCGCCAGTCGCTGGCTTACTTTCCTGAGGGGCAGCAGGTACATGCGGTTGCCGGTATCGGCAACCCGCAACGTTTCTTCAACACCCTCGAAACGCTACACTGGCAGCCGATTCCCCATGCTTTCGCCGACCATGCGCCCTACAGTGCCGAGGTCTTGAGTTTTACCCCGTCATTGCCACTGGTCATGACCGAGAAGGACGCGGTGAAGTGCCGCGCCTTTGCCCAGCCCGACTGGTGGTACCTTGCGGTGGATGCGGTGCCGTCGCCGGCGTTCGTCGCCTGGTTCGACACGCAGCTGATGCGTCTGCTGCCCGCCCGTCTTTTGCCTTAAACGCTGCTATCCAGGAAACACTCATGGACACCAAACTGCTCGACATCCTCGCTTGCCCGATCTGCAAAGGCCCGCTCAAGCTCAGCGCCGATAAAACCGAGCTGATCAGCAAGGGCGCCGGCCTGGCGTACCCGATCCGTGATGGCATCCCGGTGATGCTGGAAAGCGAAGCCCGCACCCTGACCACCGACGAGCGCCTGGATAAATGACCACAGCCTTTACCGTTGTCATTCCTTCCCGCTACGCCTCGACACGCCTGCCGGGCAAGCCACTGCAACTGATCGGCAGCAAGCCGATGATCCAGCTGGTGTGGGAGCAGGCCTGCAAAAGCAGCGCTGAGCGTGTCGTGGTGGCCACTGATGACCCGCGCATCATCGAAGCCTGCAAAGGGTTCGGCGCCGAAGCGGTGCTGACCCGTGAAGATCACAACTCCGGCACCGATCGCCTGGCCGAAGTGGCCACGCAGTTGGGCCTGGCGCCCGACGCCATCGTCGTCAATGTGCAAGGTGACGAGCCGTTGATCCCGCCGGGCGTGATCGACCAGGTGGCCGCCAACCTGGCCGCCCATGGTGAAGCGCGTATGGCGACCCTGGCCGAGCCGATTGAAGACATCGACACCCTGTTCAACCCGAACGTGGTCAAGGTGGTCAGTGATGTCAACGGCCTGGCGCTGACTTTCAGCCGTTCGACCTTGCCCTGGGCGCGTGATGCCTTCGCCAGGAACCCTGACCTGTTGCCGGAAGGGGTGCCGTACCGTCGCCATATCGGCATCTACGCCTACCGTGCCGGTTTCCTGCATGACTTCGTCAGCTGGGGGCCGTGCTGGTTGGAAAACACCGAATCCCTGGAGCAGCTCCGAGCCCTCTGGCACGGCGTACGTATCCACGTGGGGGACGCCTTGGAAGCACCGCCTGCGGGTGTCGATACCCCGGAAGACCTTGAGCGCGTCCGTCGCCTGCTGGGGGCCTGATGGAGGTTCTGTTTGTCTGCCTGGGCAATATCTGCCGCTCGCCCACCGCCGAGGGCGTACTGCGCCATAAATTGCGCGAAGCCGGGCTGGCGGGGCAGGTCGATGTTGCGTCCGCCGGCACCGGCGAATGGCATGTCGGCAACCCGCCGGACCCGCGCAGCCAACGTGCGGCGCTGGTGCGCGGCTACGATTTGTCGGCCCAGCGGGCCCGGCAGGTCTCCCGCGCCGACTTTGCGCGCTACGACCTGATCCTGGCCATGGACCACAGCAACCTGCGCAACCTCAAGGCCATGCAGCCCGGCCAGGGCAAGGCGGAGCTGGACCTGTTCCTGCGCCGCTATGAGGCTGAAGTGGACGAGGTGCCGGATCCCTACTACGAAGGTGAACAAGGCTTCGAACGGGTCCTGGACCTGATCGAGCGGGCGTGCGATTTACTGGTGATCGAATTGAAGGGACGGTTATGACCTTGCAAGTGCGGACGCAGGTGTCGCTCAAGCCATTCAATAGCTTTGGCATTGATGTGCGTGCCCAACTCTTCGCCGAGGCCCGCAGTGACGCCGATGTGCGCGAGGCACTGGCCTATGCGTCGACCCAGGCGTTGCCCTTGCTGGTGATCGGCGGTGGCAGCAACTTGCTGCTGACCCAGGACATTCCTGCCCTGGTGTTGCGTATGGCCACCCAGGGCATTCGGGTGCTTCAGGATGATGGCATGCAGGTGGTGGTCGAAGCCGAAGCCGGCGAAGCCTGGCACCCGTTTGTACTGTGGACCCTGGAGCAGGGCTTCTGCGGCCTGGAAAACCTCAGCCTGATCCCCGGCACCGTCGGTGCTGCCCCCATGCAGAACATCGGTGCCTACGGCGTGGAGATCAAGGACGTCTTTGCCGGCTTGACCGCCCTCGATCGCCAGACGGGCGAGTTGCGTGACTTCAGCCTGGAAGAATGCAACTTTGCCTACCGCGACAGCCTGTTCAAGCACGAAACCGGGCGCTGGCTGATCCTGCGGGTACGCTTCGCCCTGAGTCGCGCCAGCCGCCTCAAGCTCGACTACGGCCCAGTGCAGCAGCGCCTGGCAGGGCAGGGGATCACCGAGGCGACACCGAGCGATGTCAGTCGCGCGATTTGCAGTATCCGTAGCGAAAAATTGCCCGACCCGGCAGTGCTTGGCAATGCCGGCAGCTTCTTCAAGAACCCGCTGGTGTCCAAGGCCCTGGCTGAAGAGTTACAGGCGCAGTATCCGGACCTGGTAGCTTACCCGCAGGCGGATGGGCAGATGAAGCTGGCCGCTGGCTGGCTGATCGACAAGGCCGGCTGGAAGGGCTTTCGTGATGGCGATGCCGGCGTGCATGTCCTGCAGGCGCTGGTGCTGGTCAACTATGGCGGCGCCACAGGGCACGATATTGCCAACCTGGCCCAGCGTATCCAGCGCGACATCGCCCAGCGTTTCAAGGTCGAGCTGGAAATGGAACCCAACCAGTACTAATGCAGTGAAAACAAAAATGCCCCGCATCTTTCGATACGGGGCATTTTTTATGCAACAAGTAAATCAGTCGTCGCGGCTCATGATGCCGAAGATCTGCAACAGGCTGATAAACAGGTTGTAGATCGACACATACAGGCTGACGGTCGCCATGATGTAGTTGCGCTCACCGCCGTGGATGATGGCGCTGGTCTGGAACAGGATGCACACGGAGGAGAACAGCACAAAACCCGCGCTGATCGCCAGTTGCAGGCCGCTGATCTGGAAGAACATGCCCGCCACCACCGCTGCCAGCAACACGAAGAAGCCCGCGGTGATGAAACCACCCAGGAAGCTCATGTCCTTGCGGGTGACCAGCACGTAGGCCGACAGACCACCAAACACCAGGGCGGTCATGGCAAACGCCGAGCTGACCACTTCCGCACCACCGGCCATGCCGAGGTAACGGTTGAGGATCGGGCCGAGGATAAAGCCCATGAAACCGGTCAAGGCAAACGCCGACACCAGGCCCCAGGCCGAGTCACGCAGCTTGTTGGTCAGGAAGAACAGGCCATAGAAACCGATCAGTACGACAAAGATATTCGGGTAGCCGACGTGCATCTGCTGGGCCACGAACGCCATTAAGCCGCTGAATGCGAGGGTAAGGGCGAGCAGTCCATAGGTGTTGCGCAACACGCGGCTGACTTCAAGCTGCTCAGCCTGCGCGTTACCATTCACTGCGTAATTCTGTTCGCGCATGGCGACACTCCTTCGGTTTTGAAACGTTCAGTCGCAAAGATCATAACAGACGCTCTGTAACAAGCGATGGCGAGAGTTTGACAGTGTGTTTCATTCGGGTATTATGGCGCCCGCTGAGACAGGATGGGCTATCCTAATCCTGTGATGCACAAGGGAAATTGGCAGAGTGGTTGAATGCACCGGTCTTGAAAACCGGCGAACGTTAATAGCGTTCCCAGGGTTCGAATCCCTGGTTTCCCGCCAAGATTCAAACGAAAGCCTCGCGAAAGCGGGGCTTTTGTGTTTCTGGGGTTTGGCGATCTTCTGCTTACTGTGCCCTGTAGCAGACTCGCGCAGCCAATACTGATGATTGCCGATGCAGCCCGGGACCTGAATCAAGCAATTGAAGCCACTTCCACTGGCTCATTTAATTCGTGGTTTTTCCAGCCAGCTTTTGCTCGTCATCTTTTTATTTTTTTACTACTATCGTTCATCTGCGCACTCAAGGAAGAGAGGCTGAGCGCCTTGAGGCTGGTAGAAAAATTACACTCGATCATTGAATGAGTTATTACTTTTACCCAGAACCTAACGACTCAGCCATCCGTAATTACCTCTTGGTGGAACCGATGGATAAAATGTGTGGCATCGTTGTAGTGGTAGGGCTTGCCCTCTCTGGATGCGCTACGAAAACTCCCGAAAAACCTGATGTGACTCCACCTCCTGCCGTCGTCCAGGAAGCACCGCCTGAGGTCGCACCTTCGACCCCAGAAAAGTGGACTGTGCGATACGAGGCTGCACCTGTGAACGCCAGTGCTGACGCCCCGAAAGCAGCTTCTCTGGAGTCTGCTCAGTCAGAAACAGAAACAAACTTGAACCAAAATCGCGCTGAGCAATGCCGTAAAGAACTGGATGTTTTAAAGGTCTACAACAAAGCGTCTTACGATAAATACGAGGCGCAATACCAGGCCATTGCTGCCAAGACTGCCAAATACATGGAAATTAAAGACTCATTGGGTCCCGATTTAAACTACATGGTTATGCCGGCTTATCAATTTCAAATTCGTGAGTTCTGCTTCCGAGTTAAGACCCGTCTGTCGGAGCTTGTGCTTCGCCAAGCCCGATAATGATTCCACGTCCGGGGACGTCTTTTGCCAGCTGGTGAAACAAGCGCTGCATTGTCCGAAAGATGACGAGGGTCCCAGGCGTGGTTTCCCGCCAGGACTTAATCGAAAGCCCCGCCTTAGCGGGGCTTTCGTGTTTCCGGCCCCAATGTCGCGAACGTTGTGAACCCGTTGGCATTAACCCATATGCGCAGGGAACGATGTTAATGGGCCATGTTCCAACCTGCCGTGCCAAGCCCGCCCAATGACGGCAGGGTTCAATCGTCCCCGCATAAACAGCGGTGCGCGCAACCCCATTACAAGGACGCAAGCGTTATGCAGTCATCCCCCTCCCAAGCGCCTTCCGCCACCGGCGAACTGATCGCCAGTTTCCGTCACGGCAAGGGTTTTCTGATTTTCAGTTTGATATTTGGCGTTGTGTTGTTAGGTCTCGCCGGGTTTGTGTTGTATCTGGGCACGATCCTGCCACCGGGCAATGAAGGGCCGGTCAGCCTCCAGACGTCCCGTGGCATGGCCTTCAGCTTCAGCAGCCCCCATACCTTGATTTACGCCACCAGCGCTTTGCTGGCGGTTCTCGGGCTGGGTATATTTGCCGCTTACGCCTGGCACAGGAAACTGCGTGCGCCGCTTTACGACGTGTATGAGCATGGCATCGAGCGCATCATCAACGATCAGCGCGAATACACCGCCTTTGCCGAGATTGATGACCTGTATCTGTTCGGCTCCGGGCAAACCGTGCTGACCGGCATGATCACCAACGTGGCTTACCGTCGTAATGCCTCCGAGCCGTTTCATCGAGTGATCGAGAGCCTCAAGGGTTTTCACGATTTCCAGCAGTTGGTCCGTGAGCTGCACGTACGTGCACGTCTGCCGGGGGTGCTGGCGACGCTGGAGTCGGGTGGGGCAGTCAGGTTTAATTGCATCAGCTCCGGGCAGGTCTGGGGCAAGCGTGTCAGCGGCAACTTCCTCAAAATCACCACGACGCCGATTGTGGTGAGCCAGGATTTTCTCGAATACCAGGGGCGCAAGGTGCCGATGTCGTCGCTGCGTACCGTCGACCTTAACGCCTGGACCGAAAAGGTGGTGATCAAGGACGAGAGCGGCAAACCCGTGTTGTCGACCATCGCCACCGGCATTCTGAGCCACGACCTGTTCCTCAACACACTCGATGCCGTGTTTGCGGCTGAAGAGCAAGCACGCGAGCCGGCTTGAGCCAATCGTGTCATTCATGAGGATTAAACGATGATCTATCGCGGCGCAGGCTGGCTGACACTGTTCACGCCGGTGGCCATGGTGTTGTTGCTGATGGGGGTGTGGCCCGACCCCAGCGTCAAACCCGGCAATACCTCACTGATGCAACTGTTGATGGGGGTGGGGATTGGCTCGGCCATCAACACCGTGCTGGGCTTTGTCCTGAATCGGCAGGTGCATGAAGATGGCGTGCGCCATCACTTCTTTTTCATGCCCATGCAGTGGCCGGCGCTGGCGATCATGATTGTCTGCGCGGTGATTGCCCTGCTCAAGTAAGGCCGCCCTTAGGCGGGCGTCCAACTAACGGTTTGAGGGGAACGCGAAGGTTCCTGGCTTTTCGCCCATTATTGAACGCTGCAACCCCTGGAGCCCGTTGGATGAACCGTCAAGACCTACCTCACCTTGTCGCCACGCTTCCCGGAGCGCCAAGCGCTGCAAGCCCTGTCGCGCACCCACCCACCTGGTATTACGGCCCGGATCTACCGAGCGTTGGCGGCAGTGGTCGGGGGATCCTGGGGTTCTACATTGCGCTACTGATGCTGTTGCCGGGCTACGGGCTGGTGATGTTGCTCCTGGCCGGGCTCGGAGCGCTGCAGGTCACGCCGGCCAGCGCTGAATCGAGTTTTACGACGTCGGCGCTCATCCTGTTCATGCTCGGTACCGCAGTGCTCATCGGTGCGATGTTTGCCTGGATGGCCTCTACGCCTCATGTGGAGGCCTTTACGTTCGATGAAAACCAGCAACTGCTCAGCCTCACGGTTATCCGTCGTGGCCGCGGGCCCTACGAAGTGCGGGTGCCATTCAGCAACATCATTTACGTCTGCCCCTACGTCCTCGCCCGGTTTGATCGCCATGGGCATTTCCACCTCGTGGGTCAGGGACCCAAGGACAAGGTTTTCGAATATCGGTTGGGTGAGGGGATCTCTCTGGACGAAATGGCGTTTCATGCTGAGTGGTTGCGGGGAATGATAGGGGCGCGGATGCACGAACTGGTGAATCTGGATAAATGAAACATTCGCGTTAATACCAGACGCGTAGTGTCGGGCCGTCCGCGCTTGAAACCCGCGCGAACGCTACTGCGGCAGCAATGGCATTTAAGTTGATGGGCCCAAATACAGGGCGAAACCTGCCCCAGCCACACGCGCAGCTGATCTTAAAGGCAGTGAACCATGGCTCAGCAGAAAAGCTGAGCCACCGATAGCAGGCAAATCACCTGGACAAAAATCTGAGCTCGAATGGGATGTTTCATCTGTGCGACCCTCCTGTACAGCTGCGGGGGGAAGTGCCGTGCGCGATGTAGATCCTCCCTGGATCGCCAACAACACTCGCAACTGTTCCATTGAGTATAGGCCCTGAAACGAATCTTTCACGATTGGGCCGATTCAATCCGCTGCGGGCTCTGCTTACAACTATCTGCCCAGCCCATTGCACTTTTTTTCATTTATCCAATCTATCCTTGTCCCAGCCCTGCCGATTTCCCGCGTGGGCAAAAGAACCAGATCGGGTGCCGATGGATCGCACGTTACTTTTATTCAAGACTCGACGAGTGCCTCGGCCCCTGTGGCTGGCCGTGGTGTTGATACTCTGCGCCAGTGGCTGCACCCAGCAGCAGGGGCGGGACATCGCCAAGCAGTTCAGCGATGGCAAACCCGATGAATTCTTCCAGACCAGTGTCGATCGCATGGCGACCCTGGGCATGCGCGACAACTTGCAAAGCCTGTATTTGCTCATGAACAAGCTCTATCTGCGTAACCCCAACCAGTGGCGCCAGTCGGGTTATCCGGATGCGGTGAGCGCTGCGCGGGAGATCCGCCTGGCCATTGAGCAGCGCCGCTCATTGCCTGCCCTCGGGGAGCGTCGCGACCTGGCGGCGCTGAGCTACTCCTTGAGCCCTGAGTTTCAGGGCGATCGGGTCGGGGCGTTTATCTATGCCATCGGCAGCATGATCGTGACCGCCCACGGTGGGCGTACCGAGTTCTACATTACCGACTCGATCAACCCGCAGTTCGTCAGCAATGCCGCGCGCAATATCGAGAAGGCCACCTGGCTGCTCAGCAAGCGCCAGGATGCAAACGGTGTCCTGCTCCTGTTTTCCAACGAGATCTCGGAGGAGGGCAGCAACCTGAGTTTCGCCGTCGAGTTCGGCAAGATTGTTGCGCGTCTGGACCTGTTGACCCAGATGCTCGACGAACGCTACCGCCGTATTGGGCTTAACTATGCACAAAGCCTGTTGTTGATGAATTTCCTGCCGGTGCAGTAATTGGGTTGTTCGGTATGCTGTTTCTCCTTTGAATGTAGGAATCTGCCTATCTTGCATCCCGATGCTTGAAACACCTGTCTGTGCACAATAGCCTCGGATTTTTCTGAAAAAACGAGGCCCTACCTTGGGTAAGCGAAAAACGGCTTGGCCGACGGACCGCGAAATACGCCTGCGCTTTATCCTTTTCGCTGTGATCGACGCCGCGAGCGTTCACGGCGTCCCCTCTGAGCTGTTGCTGCCCGCGCATAAATTGCTGCGAGACTCGCCGACAGAGGCGCAGTTGCTCGCTGCTCTGGGGGAAATTCTGGCCACTGATGAAATGCATGGGTTCAGGCTACCACCAGGGTCGGAGGCCGATGAATTGATGCAGTCGCTGGAAAAGCCCGACGGCTAGGCTCATCCGTTAGACCGTTTATTTCCTTAAGATTGGACGAGATTCCTCAATCGAATATCCATGACGTCCATATCCGCCAGGTAACGGATATAAGTAACGCAATAGCGTCCTAATAACTGTTATTACGCCAAATACCGCTGTCTTGTTCGACTAAGCGTGCCTGGGAACACCCGTTCCTGCTGCTCTGCCGGCGTCTTGCGCAGCCTTCAGGTCTCTCTAGAATCGGCGCCAGAACCTAGCCATTTCCTGTCGATTACGGAGTTTCGAACATGATGAATGCAATGCAGATGCCGATGAACACCTCCATGCCAATGATGCCGATGATGGGCATGCCGATGATGATGGCCACCATGAAATGCGAAATGGCCGCTGACGCCATGATGTGCACCATGAAGCCGGCAGCCGGCATGGACATGGCCCAGTTCAAGACCAATGCCGAAATGATGGCGATGATGATGAACTGCGGCATGCCGATGATGATGCAGTGCGCCAACCTGTCGATGATGTGCATGTCGGCCGACGCCATGGCCATGATGACCGGCATGAACATGATGCCGATGATGGGCATGCCCATGCCCATGATGAAGTGCGTCATGGAATGCACCATGATGGCCGACGGCATGATGTGCAAAATGATGCCGATGCCGGGCATGAGCATGGACATGATGAACAACTGCTGCATGCTCATGAACAAAATGATGAACGACTGCGCCATGCCCATGATGATGAGCTGCAACGGCATGCCGATGATGTGCTGCACCTGCTGACAGGTCCCGCGCGATGAAAAAACGCCCCGATAAGTCGGGGCGTTTTTTTTGCCGTGATTAATCCAGCCGCTCGGGGTAGGTGATCACCAGGAACGCCACGGCTTCGCTGTCCGCCGGGTTGCGGTAGCGGTGGGGCTGGTCGGCGTAGAACAGGATTGAATCGCCGGTGGACAGCAGGTAGCGCTCGTCATTGACGCTGACTTCCAGTACGCCTTGGGCCACCACCAGGTTTTCCTGGATGCCCGGCCCGTGGCCTTGGGAGACTTCCTCGCCGAGTGCCCGCAGGCGAATCTCGTAGAACTCGGACTGGCGTGCCGTATCGTAGGGAAACAATGCGCGGCTGATAAACGCGCCATCGGCACTCACCAGGCGCTTGCTCTGCTGCGCCGGCAACACTTCCACTCCTTCGAACGCGCGATCTTCCAGGAACGCCGCCACCGACACCGTCAAGCCCTTGGCAATTTTGCACAACACCTTGATCGACGGCACGCTGCGCCCGGATTCGATCTGCGCCAGCATTGCCCGGCTCACGCCGCAGGCGCGTGCCAGGGCGTCCAGTGACAAGTGCCGTTTGCTGCGCAGGCGTTGCAGGTTATGCGCCACGCACAGGCTGATCACATCGTCATCGGTGTTGGGCTTGGGCAGCGGTTCGGGCGGTTCGGGAATCACATGCAGGAAATTCATTGGCCTACGCCCGGCGTGTATCGCTGGGCGTTGCGGCGTGGGTGGTAAACACCGCCAACCCTGCGCGCGCTGCGTACATCGCCCACATCAACTCGGCCGCAGCACGTGCCTGGCGGCGTTTGCGGTGGAGGGTAAAGTCGATGACGGTGGCGGATGCAGGCATGGGAGGCGATCTCGTAGGTGACTCGATGGCTCCACAGTAATGGGTACTGGTTATTTCTTTAAATACTGAGTTTGCATGTATTAATTCGATTTTGGACTTAAAAAATAAATCCGGTCCGACGCTGTTGTGGGAAGCGTCTGGTCCGTTATCAAGGCGTGACTTGGCGGGCATCGTTGTCTTCCCATCACTGTTCGCGTGACGGCCCAGCCTTTCACGCCCCCGAATTCCAAGGATCCGCCCATGCTGCTGCGCCCACCTCCGTTCCTGTTTGCCGCCCTGACCTTTAGCTCCCTGGTGCACGCCGAAGACCTGCAATTGGCACCGGTCGAAGTCACCACGCCCGAGGCCGGCGCCGGCGAAGTGGCCCAGGCGCAGCTCAAGAGCGTGCCCGGCGCCACCAATTACATCGACATGAGCAGCGTGCAGCAGGGGCGGGTGAGTACCAATGAAGACGTGTTCAAGTACCAGCCGGGTGTGTATGCCAAGGCGGCGAATAACGAAGGGGTGAAGCTGTCCATTCGCGGTTCGGGCTTGAACCGCAGCCCAGGAGCCCACGCCTCCGGGCTCTATGAGATGTTCGATGGCTTGCCGCTGACCGGCCCCGGCGGCACCCCTTATGAACTCAAGGACCCGCTGTGGCAAAGCCGCGTCGAGGTGCTGCGCGGCGCCAACGGTTTTGATCAAGGCGCGTTGGCCCTGGGCGGCGCGGTCAACTACGTGACCCATACCGGCTACGATGCGCCCAAGCTGCAAGTGCGCTACGAAGCCGGCAGCCGTGGCTATGCCCAGCGCGAGATCAGTTCTGGCCAGGTGCTGGGGGATGCCGACTACTACTTCAGCCTCACCGACTCGGAATCCGACGGCTACCAGCGCCAGAGCGCCGCCACCGGCAAGGGCATGGCCGCCAACTTCGGCTACCGCTTCAACCCGGACCTGGAAACCCGCTTTTATTTCCGCTACCGCGAAACCACCAACGACACCCCCGGCAAACTCACCCGCGCCCAGATCAGCCACGACCCGCGTGCCGCCAACAGTCTCAACGTTGCCCGCGATTCCAAGCGCCTGCAACCGGGTTCCACCTGGATCGCCAACAAGACCACCTTGCAGTTGGACGACAATTCGCGCCTGGAAGTCGGGCTGGCCTATCACGATTACCCGATGGACCTGCGCGAAGGCACCAACCGTCTCAAGGTGGCCTACACCGATATCAGCAGCACCCTGAATTACATCCGCCAGGACACGCTGTTCGGCCACGACAGCAAAACCACCCTCGGCCTGCGCACCACCCAGGCGATGCCCAACAACGGCACGTCGGAATACGTGCGCACGCCGGCCGGCAACACCGCAACCTATACCCCCGGCACCAAGACCCGCGACTACAGCTACCTGGGGTCCGACACCGTGCTGCATATCGGCAACGACCTGGAGCTGGTCCAGGACCTGTGGCTGACCACCGGCCTGGCCGCGATCTACACCCGCCGTGAGACCCAGGTCACCTATCCCGAAGGCCAGGCACCGCTCAGCCAGCATGACTGGGACTACGCGCCGCGCATCGGCCTACGCTATGACTTCACCCCGCAGCTGCAGGTGTACGGCAACCTGAGCCGCTCGGTCGAGCCGCCGCATGCGTGGTCGATGATCTGGGGTTCCAACAAGTACTTTCCAGCGGGCAGCGGCCCGGCCACTGGATTACAGCGCGAAGGCGTCAGCCTGAAAAACCAGACCGCCACCACCCTGGAAATCGGTGGCCGTGGCGAAGCATGGCTCGGCCAGTGGGACCTGGCGCTGTACCGCTCCGAAGTACGCCATGAACTGCTCACCGTGGAAACCCGGGCCCAGACCTCGACCAGCAATGCCATCCTCGCCGAATCCAACGCCAGCCCCACGGTGCACCAGGGCGTGGAACTGGGCCTGCTCAGCCCGCTGTGGGACGGTGGCCGCAGCGGTAAGCTCGACCTGCGCCAAGCCTATACCTTCAGCGACTTCCACTACCGCGACGACGACCGTTTCGGCGGCAACCGCTTGCCGGGCATCCCCCAGCACTACTATCAGGCGCAACTGCGCTATAGCCACCCGACGGGTTTCTACACCGGCCTCAATACCGAGTATTCCTCACGGGTGGCGGTGGACTACGCCAATTCCTATTACGCCGCGTCCTACACCCTTCTGGGCGCGACCTTCGGCTACGACGCACCCAAGCAGGACTGGCAAGCCTGGGTCGACCTGCGCAACCTCACCAACCGTCGCTACGCCAACACCGTCACGCCGGGCTACGACGACAAGGGCCTGGATGTCGCACGCTCAACCCCGGCCGATGGCCGCGGGATCTACACCGGTGTCTCATGGAGCTGGCGCTAAGAGGACACACAGTTACCTGCTGCATGGAGATCAAACTGTGGGAGGGGGCTTGCCCCGATAGCGGTGTATCAGCGACAGATAAGCTGACTGACCCACCCTCTATCGGGAGCAAGCCCCCTCCCACAGTTGATTCATGGTGCTTTCAGCGCTTGTGCGCCCCTTGCCCCACTATCGTTTTACTGGCATTGTTTGCGCAATTGGTAACTCTTCCCATTTGAGACTCTTTTGCGCATGCATGATATTCCGGCCGCGCTGGGCGATTCAGTGCGTCAGCAGACCCTTACGGCGATGTACCGCGAGCACCACGGCTGGTTGCAAGGCTGGCTGCGCAGAAAACTGGGGTGTTCCCAGCACGCCGCCGACCTGGCCCACGATGCCTTCATCCGTGTGCTGATGCTGGCCGAGCCGCAAAATATCCAGGAACCCCGGGCCTTCCTGGCCACCACGGCGGGGCGCCTGCTGATCGATGGCGCCCGGCGTCGACGCATTGAAAAAGCCTACATGGAAGCCCTGGTGATCCAGGGCGAGGATGCCGGCATGCCCGACCCGGCCGCGATCCATGTGGCCCTGCAAGCCCTGGAACGCATCGCCGAAATGCTTGCCGGCTTGCCCGCCAAGGCTCGCGAAGCCTTCCTGTTGAGTCGCCTCGACGGGCTGACCTACAGCGAAATCGCCACGCGCCTGGAGGTGTCCGCCAGCACTGTCAAAAACTACATCTCCAGCGCCCTGGTGCACTGCTACCACAGCCTGCACGCGGCAGACCCGCTGGCATGAGTTCCGAACAGATCATCCAGCAAGCGGCGAATTGGCTGACCCGCCTGCACGACGAAGAGGTCAGCGACGCCGAGCGTCAGGCCTTCAACGCCTGGTGCCAGGCCGACCCTCGCCACGCGGTTGCCATCGACCGCATGCGCGCGCTGTGGGGCAGCCTCGATGCCTTGCCTGCACAACCCGCACGCGTGGCCCTGAACCGCGCATTTGCCCCGCGTCGCGCGCGCGGTGCCCAGGCGATGGGCGTGCTCGGCGTATTACTCTGCGGCTGGCTGGGCCTTACGCACCTGCCGGTGTGGATGGCCGACCAGCGCACCGACGTGGGCGAGCGGCGCCAGATCGCCCTTGAAGACGGCAGCCAGTTGCAACTCAACAGCAACTCGGCGGTGGACGTGAAATTCGACGGCCACCAACGGGTGATCGAACTGCTGCAAGGCGAACTCTGGGTCGACGTGGCCAAGGATGCGCAACGGCCCTTCGTGGTGCGTACCGACCAAGGCACGGCGACGGCATTGGGCACGCGTTACCTGGTCAAGCGTGCGCCAGACGGCACCACGGTGGTGACGGTGATCGAGTCCACCGTGGCAGTCAAAGGTGACAGCAGCGAAGGCGTCAAGGTCGCCGCCGGCCAGCGCTCGATCCTCGACCATGGCCGCGCCCAACCGCCCCAGGCCACCGACGACACCGACCCGGACGCCTGGACCCGTGGCCTGCTCAAGGTCAACGACCAACCCCTGAGCGAAGTGCTGCAAACCCTGGCCAGCTACCGCCACGGCCTGCTGCGCTTCGACCCCCAGGCCTTGCAGAACCTGCGGGTGACGGGGGTGTTCAAGCTGGATGACACGGCGGCGGCGCTGTCGACCCTGGCGGATAACCTGCCGATCCAGGTGGAGTACTTCACCGACCTGCTGGTGGTGGTCAAGCCGCGCTAGCGTTCGTTCTGGCGCAGGCGCTTGTACAGGGTGTTGCGGCTCACGCCCAGCTCCCGCGCCAGGTGGGAAATATTCCCGCCGGCGGCCTTCAAGCGCTGGGTCAGGTCGATGCTGGCATCCAGGTGTTCACTGGCGGGCAGTGGCGCCGTCAGGTTCAAATCGACAAAAAAATCGTCCGGCAGATGCTCCGGACGGATCGGCTGTTCCTCGGCCATCGCCAGCGCCACCTGCAGCACGCTGCTCACCTGGCGCAGGTTGCCGGGCCACGGGTGCTGTTCGAACAGCGCCAGCACCTCGGCGCTGAGCCCGGCCCATTGGCTTGGCTCCCGGTGTTGCTGCCACAGCTGCTGGAACAGCGCCCGCTTGTCGCTGCGCTCGCGTAACGGCGGCAATTCAAGGGTCAGGCCGCCGATGCGGTAGTACAAGTCCTCGCGAAAGCGCCCGGCCTGGACCTGCTCGCGCAAGGCTCGGTTAGTGGCCGAGATGATGCGCAAGTCCACCGGGAACAACTCGCTGCTGCCCACCGGTTGCACGCAACGTTCCTGCAATACCCGTAACAGGCGCGCTTGCGTCGGCAGCGGCATATCGCCGATTTCATCGAGGAACAGCGTGCCCTTGTCGGCCTTGCGGATCAGGCCGATGCTGCCTTTCTGGTTGGCGCCGGTGAACGCGCCTTTTTCGTAGCCGAACAGTTCCGATTCCACCAGCTCGGCGGGAATCGCCGCACAGTTCACCGCGATAAACGCCTGCTGGCTGCGGGAACTGGCCTGATGCAGGGCCTTGACGAAGACTTCCTTGCCCACCCCGGTTTCCCCGTGGATCAGCAGCGGGATGTCCTTCTCCAGCAGGCGCTCGGCCTGGCGCACGGCTTTTTCCACGCGCACATCACCAAAGTGCAAGGTCTTCAGGCCAATCGCGGCGGGCTTTGGCGCAATGGGCTCGCTGAACACGCGGGCCTGCACCGGCATCTGCTTCGGCCGCTTCAGCAGGCACTGGAAGCGATTGCGTCCGGCCGCCTGCAGCGAAAAGGGCAGGCCCTCCGGCTGATTGAGCAACTCCAGCAGCGACACCTTGAACAGACTGTCGATCATCACCCGCGACAGACTGATGCCCAGCAGGTTGTCGGCCCGGCGGTTGGCCGAGAGCACCTGGCCGCTCTCGTCAAAGATCAGCAGGCCCGCCCATTGGCTGTCGAGGTTGCTCAGGCCGGTGTTGAAGGTCAGCTGGAAGTGTTCGCCGCGAAACAGGTTGAGGATCAGCCGGTTTTCCACGGTCTGGCTCATCATCTTGACCATGCCCAGGGTGTGGGAGGGCGGCAGGTAGCTGTCGCTGGAGACATCCAGCACCGCGATGATTTCGCGCTGGGCATCGAAGATCGGCGCTGCCGAGCCGGTCATGAAGCGGTTGGCCTTGAGGAAGTGTTCGTCATGTTCGATATGCACCGCCTGGGCGCAGGCCAGTGCGGTGCCGATGGCATTGGTGCCGCTGGAGCGCTCCATCCAGCTGGCGCCGGCGCTGAACCCTCGGGCCAGCTTGGGCTCGATAAAGCGCTGGGTGCCCCAGCTGGTCAGCACCTGGCCCTGGTTGTCGGCCAGCATGATCAGGCAGTTGGAATTGCTCAGGATGTTTTCGTAGTAAGGCAGGACTTCCTGGTGCGTGGTCTGCACCAGGGAATGCTGGCTTTCCAGCAATTGGCTGATGCCCTCGGCGGGCAGTTGATCGAAGCTGGGCGTGCTCTGGTGGTCCAGGCCGAAGGCGCGGCAACGGCGCCAGGATTCCTGGATAAGGGTGTCGTGAGCCAGGGGTTCGGCCATGGGGCGACCTTCTTTTTATTGTTTTGGGGTCTTGCACAATCAACGGATGCAACGAAGTCAATCGGGTTCAAAGAGTGTTGTTCATAACTGTTCATTGTCAACCCCCGGATTGTTCAGTTGTTCAGCCAGACCTGTTCATTTCTGTTCGCTCCTGAACATCACGTTCAATCCATTTCCTTGCGGATCAAGCACCTGCCGTTTTTGGCATGAAACTCGCTCTGACGACTGGCCAGATTCATTCCAATAATAAAAAGGTCGTGTCATGTCATTGACCCTGGAACATGTCTCCCGCGTCGTCGAAGGCCAAACCTGGATCGACGACGCCAACCTGCGCTTCGAAGCCGGCTCCTTCAACGTTCTGCTGGGCCGCACCCTGTCCGGCAAGACCAGCCTGATGCGCCTGATGGCGGGCCTGGACAAGCCCGACAGCGGGCGCATCCTAATGAACGGCGTGGATGTCACCCACAAACCGGTGCGCCTGCGCAACGTGTCGATGGTGTATCAGCAGTTCATCAACTACCCGACCATGACCGTGTTCGAAAACATCGCCTCGCCGCTGCGCCAGGCCGGTGTGTCCAACGAGCTGATCCAGAGCAAGGTGCTGGAAACCGCGCGGATGCTGCGCATCGAGAAATTCCTGCAACGTCACCCGCTGGAGTTGTCCGGGGGCCAGCAGCAACGCACGGCCATGGCCCGCGCGTTGGTGAAAGATGCCGAACTGATCCTGTTCGACGAGCCGCTGGTGAACCTGGACTACAAACTGCGCGAAGAGCTGCGTCAGGAAATGCGCGAGCTGTTCAAGGCGCGGCACACCATCGCCATCTACGCCACCACCGAACCGAACGAGGCCCTGGCCCTGGGCGGCACCACCACCATTCTTCACGAAGGCCGGGTGATCCAGAGCGGCAAGGCTGCCGAGGTGTATCACCAACCACAAACGGTGTTGGCCGCCGAGCTGTTTTCCGAGCCGCCGATCAACCTGATGCCGGGACGTATCAGCGGTAACGAGGTGAGCTTCGCCAATTTCGTGCACTTCCCGCTGAACGTCGACCTGCGCCCCATCGGCGAAGGCGAATTCCGCTTTGGTGTGCGCCCCAGCCATATCAGCCTGGTGCCGAGTAACGACGACGACCTCGAACTGGCGGTGACCGTGGAAGTCGCCGAGATCAGCGGCTCGGAAACCTTCCTGCATGTGCGCAGCGAGCACTTCCTGCTGGTGCTGCACCTGCCGGGGGTACATGAGTACGACGTCGACGCGCCGATCCGTGTGTACATCCCCACCCATAAACTGTTTGTGTTCGATGGCCAGGGCCGTTTGGTCCAGGCCCCCGGGCGCCGCGTCGCGAGGGTTGCCTGATGGCCGAGATCCATTTGCAGAACCTGGCGCACAGCTACAGTCCCACGCCGAGCGGCCCTGAGGACTACGCTATCCGGGCAATGAATCACGTGTGGGAGCAGGGCGGTGCCTACGCCTTGCTCGGGCCGTCGGGCTGCGGCAAGTCGACGTTGCTCAACATCATCTCCGGCCTGCTCAGCCCGTCCGAAGGGCAGGTGCTGTTCGATAGCAAAGTGGTCAATGACCTCACCCCGGAAAAACGCAACATCGCCCAGGTGTTCCAGTTCCCGGTGGTGTACGACACCATGACCGTGTTCGATAACCTGGCCTTTCCCCTGCGAAACCAGGGCATGGCCGAGGCGAAAATTCACAGCAAGGTGCAGGAAATCGCCGAAGTCCTCGACCTGCAAAACCTGCTGAGCAAAAAAGCCCGCAACCTCACCGCCGACGAAAAACAGAAAGTCTCCATGGGCCGTGGCCTGGTGCGGGATGATGTGTCGGCCATCCTCTTTGACGAACCGCTGACGGTGATCGACCCGCACCTGAAGTGGAAGCTGCGGCGCAAGCTCAAGCAGATCCATGAGCAGTTCAATATCACCATGGTCTACGTCACCCATGACCAGCTTGAGGCCTCGACCTTCGCCGACAAGATCGCGGTGATGTACGGCGGGCAGATCGTGCAGTTCGGCACGCCCCGTGAGTTGTTCGAGCGGCCCAGCCACACCTTTGTCGGCTATTTCATCGGTAGCCCTGGGATGAATCTGATCGAGGTGCAGGCCGAGGCCGGTGGTGTGCGCTTTGCCAGCACGCTTCTGCCGTTGTCCGAGGCCTTGCAGCAACGCATTGCCGGCAGCGACTACAAGACGCTGCAGGTGGGGATCCGCCCGGAATTCATTCACGTATGGGACGAGTACAACCCTGACGCCCTGCAAGCCGATGTCACTCACCTCGAAGACCTCGGCACCTACAAGATCATGACCCTCAACCTTGACGGCGCCACCCTCAAGGTGCGCCTGGCCGAAGACAAACCGGTGCCCGAGGGCAGGGCGTCCATCAGCTTTCCCGCGCAGTGGCTGATGGTGTATGCCGACGACTACCTGCTGGAGGTGCAGCCATGAACAAGGTGCAGAACAACAAGGCCTGGTGGCTGGTGTTGCCGGTGTTCCTGCTGGTGGCGTTCAGTGCGGTGATCCCGATGATGACGGTGGTCAACTATTCGGTGCAGGACATCTTCGACCAGTCCAGCCGCTACTTTGTCGGCGCCGACTGGTACAAGCAGGTGCTGCTCGACCCGCGCCTGCATGACTCGCTGCTGCGCCAGTTCATCTATTCGGCCTGCGTGCTGCTGATCGAAATTCCCCTGGGCATCGCCATCGCCCTGACCATGCCGACCAAGGGCCGCTGGTCGTCGCTGGTGCTGATCATCCTCGCCATTCCGCTGCTGATTCCGTGGAACGTGGTGGGCACCATCTGGCAGATCTTCGGCCGCGCCGATATCGGCCTGCTGGGCTACAGCCTCAACGCCCTGGGCATCAGCTACAACTACGCGGCCAACACCATGGACGCCTGGGTCACCGTGCTGGTGATGGACGTGTGGCACTGGACCTCACTGGTGGCGCTGCTGTGTTATTCCGGGCTGCGAGCGATCCCGGATGTGTACTACCAGGCGGCGCGTATCGATCGGGCCTCGGCGTGGGCGGTGTTCCGGCATATCCAGTTGCCGAAGATGAAAAGCGTGCTGCTGATCGCGGTGATGCTGCGCTTCATGGACAGCTTCATGATCTACACCGAGCCCTTCGTCCTCACGGGGGGCGGGCCGGGTAATGCCACGACGTTCCTCAGTCAGACGCTGACCCAGATGGCCGTAGGCCAATTCGACCTGGGCCCGGCGGCGGCGTTTTCCCTGGTGTACTTCCTGATCATCCTGTTGGTGTCCTGGCTGTTCTACACCGCCATGACCCACTCCGACGCCAACCGCTGAGGCCGCCAACATGAGCAAGCGCAAGGTTATTCCGCTGCTGATCTACATCCTGTTCCTGCTGGTGCCGATCTACTGGCTGCTGAACATGTCCTTCAAGAGCAACACCGAAATCCTCGGCGGCCTGACCCTGTTTCCGCAGGATTTCACCCTGGCCAACTACAAGGTGATCTTCACCGACCCGAGCTGGTACACCGGTTACCTCAACTCGCTGTACTACGTGAGCCTGAACACGGTGATTTCCCTGAGCGTGGCGTTGCCGGCAGCCTATGCCTTCTCGCGCTACCGCTTCCTGGGTGACAAGCACCTGTTCTTCTGGCTGTTGACCAACCGCATGGCGCCACCGGCGGTGTTCCTGCTGCCGTTTTTCCAGCTGTATTCGTCCATCGGCCTGTTCGACACGCACATCGCCGTGGCCTTGGCCCACTGCCTGTTCAACGTACCGCTGGCGGTGTGGATCCTGGAGGGCTTCATGTCCGGGGTGCCCAAGGAAATCGACGAAACCGCCTACATCGACGGCTATAGTTTTCCCAAGTTCTTCGTGAAGATTTTTATCCCGTTGATCGGCTCCGGCATCGGTGTGACCGCGTTTTTCTGCTTCATGTTTTCCTGGGTCGAGCTGCTGCTGGCGCGCACCCTGACCTCGGTCAACGCCAAGCCCATCGCGGCGGTGATGACCCGCACGGTGTCGGCCTCGGGTATCGATTGGGGCGTGCTGGCAGCGGCGGGGGTGTTGACCATCCTGCCCGGCATGCTGGTGATCTGGTTTGTTCGCAACCACGTGGCCAAGGGCTTTGCCCTGGGCCGGGTCTGAGGAGTCGATGATGGAATGGATGGCCTGGACCACCCCTACTGCACTGTTCTTTGGCGGCATTGCCCTGATTCTGGCGGGCATGACCACCTGGGAGCTGCGCTCGCCGAGCATCCCGCGGCGCGGCGTCCTGCCGATCAGCACCACCCGTGGTGATCGCTTGTTTATCGGTCTTCTCGGCAGCGCCTACCTGCATTTGCTGGTGATCGGCGTTACCGACTGGAGCATCTGGGTAGCGTCCGCGCTCTCCCTGGTATGGCTGTTGAGTGTGATGCGTTGGGGCTAGTGCCCTTATGAATAAACAACCAGGAGGTCTCTATGTTGAATAAGAACAATAAGCTGCGACATAGCATTTCATTGGCCGCCGTACTGGCCCTCAGCGGTTTGAGCGCTTCGGCCTGGGCTGATGCGTATGAAGATGCGGCGAAGAAATGGATCGGCAGCGAGTTCAAGCCGTCGACCCTCACGGCCGACCAGCAGCTTGAGGAGTTGAAGTGGTTTATCAAGGCCGCCGAACCGTTCCGTGGGATGAAAATCAACGTGGTATCGGAAACCCTCACCACCCACGAGTACGAATCCAAGGTACTGGCCAAGGCCTTCAGCGAAATCACCGGCATCAAGCTGACCCACGACCTGCTGCAGGAAGGCGACGTGGTGGAGAAACTGCAAACCCAGATGCAGTCCGACAAGAATATCTATGACGGCTGGGTCAACGATTCCGACTTGATCGGTACGCACTTTCGCTATGGCAAGACCGAATCCATCACCGACCTGATGGCCAACGAAGGCAAGGCCTTCACCTCGCCCACCCTGGATATCAAGGACTTTATCGGCATCTCCTTCACCACCGCGCCGGACGGCAAGATCTATCAGCTGCCCGACCAGCAATTCGCCAACCTCTACTGGTTCCGCGCCGACTGGTTCGAGCGGCCGGAACTGAAAGCCAAGTTCAAGGAAAAATACGGCTATGAACTCGGCGTGCCGGTGAACTGGTCGGCCTATGAAGACATCGCCAGATTCTTCAGCGAAGACGTCAAGGAAATCGACGGCAAGCGCATCTATGGGCACATGGACTACGGCAAGAAAGACCCGTCCCTGGGCTGGCGCTTCACCGATGCCTGGTTCTCCATGGCCGGCGGCGGCGACAAGGGCCTGCCCAACGGTTTGCCGGTGGACGAGTGGGGCATCCGCGTGGAGGACTGCCACCCGGTAGGCTCCAGCGTCACCCGTGGCGGCGACACCAACGGCCCGGCGGCGGTGTTCGCCACGCAGAAATACGTGGACTGGATGAAAGCCTATGCGCCACCGGAAGCGGCGGGCATGACCTTCTCCGAATCCGGCCCGGTGCCGTCCCAGGGCAACATCGCCCAGCAGATCTTCTGGTACACCGCGTTTACCGCCGACATGACCAAGCCGGGCCTGCCGGTGGTGAATGCCGACGGCACGCCGAAATGGCGCATGGCGCCGTCGCCGGTCGGGCCGTATTGGGAAAAAGGCATGAAGAAGGGGTACCAGGACGTGGGTTCCTGGACCTTCCTCAAGTCCACCCCGGAGAAACAGAAACTCGCGGCCTGGCTCTACGCGCAGTTCGTCACCTCGAAAACCGTGTCCCTGAAGAAAACCATCGTCGGCCTGACGCCGATTCGTGAGTCCGACATCAACTCCCAGGCCATGACCGACATGGCGCCGAAACTCGGTGGCCTGGTGGAGTTCTACCGCAGCCCGGCGCGGGTCGAGTGGACCCCGACCGGTACCAACGTGCCGGACTACCCACGTCTGGCGCAACTGTGGTGGAGCAATATCGCCGCCGCCGCCAGCGGCGAGAAAACCCCGCAACAGGCCCTCGACAACCTGGCCAAGGAGCAGGACGCGATCATGACGCGCCTGGAGCGCTCCAAGGTGCAGCCGGTATGCGGTCCGAAAATGAACCCCGAGCGTGATGCGCAATACTGGTTCGACCAACCGGGTGCGCCGAAACCGAAACTGGCCAACGAGAAACCGAAAGGCGAGACCGTGGCCTATGGCGACCTGCTCAAGCAGTGGGAGGCAGCGCGTAAGTAAACGTGCCGGGGCGTCGAACACAAAACGGCACCCAGGTGCCGTTTTGTTTTGGTGCAAACATAAAGGCGCAGCTCTGTGACCGATGACGCGCGGTGGTCAGGTAATCCTGAGTATGGGTGTCTACACAATTTTCATTGGTCTGTGGCGAGGAAGCTTGCTTCCGTGGCGGCCTTCGGGCCGACCATGTATTTGGAGTTGACCGAGTACATATCCGTTGCTGCGGTCACGGCTGCCTACGGTTCCGCTCTTACAGCGGGTCACTTTTGGAAAGACCCAAAAGTAACCAAAAGGTCTTCGCCCCAACACTCGGCACCTCGCCTAGGCTCGGTGTGCCCTCACTCCGGCTTTGGAGCGTGGGCCGCCGCGATGGGCCATCCCTGGCCCAGCGCGGCTAACCCGGCGTCCTGCCGGGTTACCCACGCTCCAAAGCCTGCGTTCG
>NZ_JAFMZG010000005.1:0-55711 GCF_049132125.1 Pseudomonas sp. NFX5 | reverse complement strand
ACGGATTCAAGCCTGCGTTCGGGCATACCGAGCCTAGGCGAGGTACCGAGTGGTGGGGCAAGAGCCCTTTGGTTACTTTGGGGCTTTTCCAAAGTGACCCGCCGTAAGGGCGGAACCGTAGGCAGCCGTGACCGCAGCAACGGATATGTACTCGGTCAAACCCAACGACATGGTCGGCCCGAAGGCCGCCACGGAACCAACCGCCCTCACCACAAAGAGATTTTTCAGCCTGAAAGACAGACTCGCTAGCCAGCGCTTGCGACAACCCCCTGTTCGGTAAACCACCGCTGATCCTTCAGGAACAAGAATCCAGAACTGACCGATCTGTCACCCTGCGGTCATAAACCAGACGGAAGGCACTCAAGTCGCCTCAAGTTGCAAGTTACAGCGCAGATAACAACTATGTCACTTACATCCGCAACAACGTTCAAGGATCGAACTCATGCCCCAGCGCCAATCCAGCCGCCTGCCTCTTCCCGTTTATCCGCGTTTTCGCTGGTTCGCTTTGATCCCGGTCGTGCCCGCCGTGTTGTGGATACTTGTGCAATCAACCTCGCCGGCCAATCTGCTGGCTTGCACGGTACTGGTGCTGATCGGCCTCGGTGCCTGTGCCTGGAGTGCGAGTTCGCAGCGCAACGCAATGCAGCAAGCGCTTGCACAGGCGGATCAGTCAGATGCGCACGCGGCGCACGACGGCATGGCCTCCCGTGCCCAGCTCGATGAGGTATTGCTGGGCGCCATGCCCATCTGGGCCAAGCAGGTGGAAAGCTCGCGCCATCAGACCGAAGAAGCGATCGTGAGCCTGGCCAACCGTTTCACCGGGATCGCCGCACGCTTGCAGGAAACGGTACAAGCCTCGCAGCACGCGGCCGGCGAACTGGACGGGCAGGCCGCCGACGGTGCGCTTGAGGTGCTGGCACGCAGTGACAGCGAGCTGAGCCAGGTGATCAATTCGCTCAAGGCCACCCAAACCAGCCGTGACCAGACCCTGGCCCAGGTCCGCAGCCTGACCGCCTACACCGGCGAACTGCGGACCATGGCCGCCGATGTGGCGGCGATCGCCGCGCAAACCAACCTGCTGGCCCTCAACGCCGCCATCGAGGCGGCGCGTGCCGGTGAGGCCGGGCGCGGTTTTGCGGTGGTGGCCGACGCGGTGCGCAGCCTGTCGAGCAAATCCAGTGAAACCGGCCAGCAGATGTCGGCCAAGGTCGACATCATCAACAACGCCATTACGCAATTGGTCCAGGCCGCGTCCAGCAGTGCCGACCAGGACAGCCATTCGGTGGCCGAGTCCGAAAACAGTATTCAAGTGGTGCTCGAACGCTTCCAGAACATCACCGGGCGCCTGGCCGAGTCCGCCGACCTGCTCAAGCAGGAAAGCTACGGCATCCGAGATGAGATGACCGAAGTGCTGGTCAACCTGCAATTCCAGGACCGGGTCAGCCAGATCCTCAGCCACGTGCGCGACAACATGCAGGCCCTGCATGAGCACCTCCTGCAGGCCAGCCAGGCCCCTGACCAGCCGGTGGCCGTCGACGCCCGCCAATGGCTGGCGCGCATGGAAGCCACCTATGCCACCGACGAGCAACGCCGCCTCCATCATGGAGAGGCGGCCGTGCAGCAGAATTCTCAAGACATCACCTTCTTTTAGGAGTACATCATGGCGAAGAGTGTATTAGTGGTCGACGACTCCAGCAGCGTGCGGCAAGTGGTCGGCATAGCCTTGAAAAGCGCCGGTTACGACGTCATCGAGGCCAGCGACGGCAAGGATGCCCTGGGCAAGCTGACCGGGCAGAAAGTGCACCTGATCATCAGCGACGTGAACATGCCCAACATGGACGGCATCACCTTCGTCAAGGAGGTCAAGAAGCTGGCCAACTACAAGTTCACCCCGATCATCATGCTCACCACCGAGTCCCAGGAGTCGAAAAAGGCCGAGGGCCAGGCCGCTGGCGCCAAGGCCTGGGTGGTCAAGCCGTTCCAGCCTGCGCAGATGTTGGCAGCTGTGTCTAAACTGATCCTGCCTTGACCCCGGCGCCAGGGAGGCTCCCATGCCGATTACCACTGAAACACTCGACGACACGGCCCACGTGCGCATTGACGGCGAGCTTACGATCTACACCGTAGCGGAATTGGCGGCGGCGCTGCTGCCGCAGATGGGCGCGGCACCCCGCCTGGAGCTGGACCTGTCTGAGGTCACGGAAATGGATGGCGCCGGCTTGCAGTTGCTCGCGGTCATCCGGCGTGAGGCCGGTAATGCCGGCATAGCCTTGAGCGTGACCGGCCAGAGCCAGGCGGTCACGCAGGCGCTCCAACTGTGTCGCAGCGCGGCCTCATAGCCGCGCTTCCCAGGTTTTTTGATCGACAAGGAAAGTCACGGTGAGCATCAATCTCGATCAGGCACAACAGACATTCATCGTTGAGGCGCGCGAGCTGTTGCAGGCCATGGAGCAATCCCTGCTGCAATTGGAAAGCGAGCCCGGCGACCAGGATGCCATCGGCGCGATTTTCCGCGCCGCGCACACCATCAAGGGTTCGGCGGGCCTTTTCGGCCTGGCGTCGATCGTCGGGTTCACCCATATCGTCGAAGACGTGCTTGACCGCCTGCGCGAAGGCAGTGTGGCGGTGGACGCCGCCTTGATCGCGCTGCTGCTCAAGTGCGGCGACCACATACTCGAACTGGTCGAAGTGGTCGCTGACCGCGGTGAAACGCCGACCCCTGCCGCTCTGGAGCGCGGCGAGGCATTGCGCGAGGCGCTGAGTGCCTACCAGCCGATGCGAACCGCCGTTGCCAGCGTCGAAACCGCCGAGGTGACCGACGACGTGGCGGTCGAAGTGCTTTGGCATATTTCCCTGCGCTTCGGCACGGATGTGTTCCGTAATGGCATGGACCCGCTGTCATTTCTGCGCTACCTCGAGACCTTGGGGCAGTTGATACAGGTCGCCACCCTGACCGACAGCATCCCGCCCATGGACAGCTGGGACCCGGAAAGCTGCTACCTGGGTTTCGAGATCGACCTGCGCTCGACCGCCAGCCATGCCAGCCTCAACGAGGTGTTCGATTTCGTGCGTGACGACTGTGACGTGCACATCAGTGCCGTCGATGAAGCGCCCGACAGCACCCAGGCCCCGGCGGGCGAACCGGGCACGCAGGCCGAGCCAGCCCTTGTGACGGCTGCACCGCAGCGCCTGGCGACCGGCGAAGCGAAAAGCCGCGACGGCAATTACGTGCGCGTCAACGCCGACAAACTCGACGAATTGATTAATCTGGTCGGCGAGCTGGTCATCGCCAGCGCCGGCGCGAACCTGCTGGCCCGGTCCTGTAACAACGACCCGTTGCACGAGGCCTCCTCGACAGTCTCGGGGCTGGTGGAAGAGATCCTCGATGGCGCCCTGCATTTGCGCATGATCCCCATCGGCGACACGTTCAACCGCTTTCGCCGCGTGGTGCGCGATATCAGCCAGGAGCTGGGCAAGGACATCGAACTGAGCATCAGCGGCGCGGAAACCGAACTGGACAAGACCGTGGTCGAGAAGATCGGCGACCCGCTGATGCACCTGTTGCGCAACGCCATGGACCACGGTATCGAAAGCGCCGATGCGCGGCGTGCGGCCGGCAAGTCGGCCAAGGGCCATCTGAGCCTCAATGCCTACCACGACTCGGGGAGCATCGTCATCGAGATCGCCGACGACGGCGCCGGCCTCAACCGCGATCGCATCCTGCAAAAGGCCCAGGAGCGCGGGCTGGTGGCCAGCGGTGCGGTGCTCACCGACCAGGAGATCTACAACCTGATCTTCGAAGCCGGGTTCTCCACCGCCGAGGCGGTGACCAACCTGTCCGGGCGCGGTGTCGGCATGGACGTGGTCAAGCGCAATATCACCTTGTTGCGAGGCACCGTCGACCTCGACAGCCGCCCCGGCCAGGGCACCGTGGTGCGTATTCGCTTGCCGCTGACCCTGGCGATCATCAATGGGTTCCTGGTCGGCATCGACCAATCCACCTACGTGATTCCCCTGGACATGGTCCAGGAGTGTATCGAGCTGGATGAACAGCAGCGCCAGTCCAGTCGCGACACGGGCTACCTGGACCTGCGTGGCCAGGTGTTGCCGTTGGTGCACCTGCGCGATCACTTCAGTCACGAAGGCCCCGCGTCCCGACGCCAGAATGTGGTGGTGGTGCGTTACGCCGAGCATAAGGCCGGGCTGGTGGTGGATGACCTGCTCGGCGAGTTCCAGACCGTGATCAAACCCCTGGGCAAGCTGTTCGGTGCACTGCGTGGCATCAGCGGCTCGACCATATTGGGCAGCGGCGCGGTGGCCCTGATCCTGGATGTACCGGTACTGCTCAACCAAATCGTACAACTGGAAGCCCGCACGGCCCAGGCATCTCAGTCGCCACCGGCCGTCGCTCGCTGACGCATTTGCAATTCCATGGAGGTTCCCCGATGAAATGGTTCTACGATCTTAAGATTTCCACCAAGTTGATCTGTTCATTCCTGGTGGTCCTGGTGCTCACTGGAGCCATGGGCGGCTTCGCCATACTCCAGCTCGGTGCCGTCAACCAGGCCGCCCAGGACATCAAGGGCAACTGGATGCCCTCCATGCGTGCCGCGGCAGGCATGCGTTTTTTTGCCGCCAACTATCGCTTGAAAGAGAACCGCCACATCGGCACCGAGATTGCCGAGGAAAAGGCCCAGGCCGAACGCGAAGCCGCCGACGCGCGCCAACAGTTCGAAACCCGCATGGGCACCTACGAGCAATTGCTGTCGAACGATGAAGATCGTCAACTCCTGACCAGCGTGAAAAGCGCTTGGGACGCCTACCTTGCAAGCAGCAAGCAGGTGCTTGAGTTTTCTCGCCAGAACCAGGAAGCCCAGGCGCGCGGTTTGCTCAGGGGAGAATCCAAGGGGCATTTCGATGAGGTGACGTCCCGTCTGCAGAAAATGGTCGAGCTCAATGATGCCGGCGCAACGGCCGCAGGTGACAAGGGCTCGGCGCTGTATGAAAGCGCGCGGGTGTCGATCATCGCGGTACTGGTCGCGGCCCTGTTGATCGGCCTGGGCCTGGCGATGTTCATCGCGCGGATCATTTCCCGCCCATTGCGCCAGGCCGCGAGCGCCGCCGAGCAATTGGCCGAAGGCAACCTCAACGCGCACATCGAGCCGGGCGGGAAGGATGAAACCGGCATGGTGCTCAACGCCATGCGCAACATGGTCGGCAAGCTCGCCCATATCATCGGCGAAGTGCGTAACGCCGCCGACAACCTGGCCAGCGCCTCCGAGGAGGTCAGCGCCACCGCGCAATCGATGAGCCAGGCCACCAGTGAACAGGCCGCCAGCGTCGAGGAAACCAGTGCGTCGGTCGAGCAGATGAGTGCCAGCATCAACCAGAACACCGAAAACGCCAAGGTCACCGATGGCATGGCCAGCAAGGCCGCCAAGGAAGCCACCGAGGGCGGCGAATCGGTGCAGCAGACCGTGGTGGCGATGAAGAAAATCGCCCAGCGCATCAGCATCATCGATGACATCGCCTACCAGACCAATCTGCTCGCGCTCAACGCCGCCATCGAGGCCGCTCGGGCCGGCGAGCACGGCAAGGGGTTCGCCGTGGTGGCCGCCGAAGTGCGCAAGTTGGCCGAACGCAGCCAGGTTGCCGCCCAGGAAATCGGTGAACTGTCCTCCAGCAGCGTGGACATGGCCGAGAAGGCCGGCAAGTTGCTCGACGAAATGGTGCCCTCCATCAACAAGACGTCCGACCTTGTGCAGGAAATCAGCGCCGCGTCCGAGGAACAGGCCGCCGGTGTCGCGCAGATCAACACCGCGATGACCCAGCTCAACCAGGTGACCCAGCAAAATGCCTCGAGCAGCGAGGAGCTGGCGGCCACGGCGGAAGAAATGAGCAGCCAGGCCGAGCAACTGCAACAGGCCATGAGCTTTTTCGTGCTGGATTCAGCGCCCAAGGCTGCGGTTCAAAGCAACAGCGTGGACAGCCCGGGCAGCAAGCCCAACCGTCAGGCGCCACAGCCAAAACTACCGGCGCAGCGCAAGGCGTTCGCCTACACCATGGCCAGTGCCCCGGACGAAGCGGATTTCACCCGCTTCTGATCCCACGATCAATACGGGCCTACTAGGGAGAGTGACATGGGTGCAGCAATGACGACTCGGCAGACCGCAGCAGCGGTCGACGAGGATGCGCAGTATCTGACCTTCATGCTCGGCGGCGAAATGTTCGCCATCGGCATTCTGGGGATCAAGGAAATTATCGAATACGGCAGCCTGACCGTGGTGCCGATGATGCCCGCGTTCGTACGCGGGGTGATCAACCTGCGCGGCGCGGTGGTGCCGGTGGTCGACCTGTCGGCGCGCTTTGGCCGGGCCAACTCGGCGATCACCCGGCGCTCCTGCGTGATTATCATCGAGGCGAGTACCGAAGATGGCCAGGCCCAGGACATCGGGCTGCTGGTCGATACGGTGTCTGCGGTGCGGGAGATCCCGGCGACGCAGATCGAGCCGCCACCCAACTTCGGCGCACGAATTCGCGCCGATTTCATCAGCGGCATGGCCAAGGTCGACGGCAAGTTCGTGATCGTGCTGGAGGTGGACAAGGTGCTGTCCATCGATGAGATGTCCAGCCTCGCCGAGGCCGGCCAGGCGCCGGCCCTCGACCTCGACCCGCGTTGAGACCCGACCATGGCAGACACCGTGTCCATCGATGACCATGAATTCGGTCAGTTCCAGACCTGGCTGTACCGCGCGGCGGGCATCAACCTGTCGCCGACCAAGAAAGCCCTGGTGGCCGGGCGCCTGTTCAAGCGCCTCAAGCACTATGAGCTGCACAGCTATGGTGAGTATTTCAAGCTGATCATGAATGACCAGCGCAAGGGCGAACTGCAGGTTGCGCTGGATTTGCTGACCACCAACGAAACCTATTTTTTTCGCGAGCCCAAGCACTTCGACTTCCTGCGTCAGCACGTGCTGCCCCGGGCCGCGCCGGGCAAGGTGTTTCGCGTGTGGAGCGCGGCCAGCTCCTCCGGTGAAGAACCCTACAGCCTGGCGATGACCCTGGCCGAAAGCCTCGGCAGCACGCCCTGGGAAGTGGTCGGCTCGGACATCAGCTCCCAAGTGCTGGCCAAGGCGCGCACCGGCCATTACTCCCTGGAACGCACCGAGACATTGCCCCAACCGCTGCTGGCCAAGTACTGCCTCAAGGGCATTGGTCGCCAGGAGGGCACCTTGCTGATCGACAAGGCCTTGCGTAGCCGCGTCAATTTTGTCCAGGTCAACCTTAACGAAGCGCTGCCGGCCCTGGGTGAGTTCGAGGTGATCTTCCTGCGCAACGTGATGATTTATTTCGACCAGCAGACCAAGAGCCAGGTGGTCGCGCGCCTGTTGCCGCTGCTCAAGCCGGGCGGTTACCTGATCATCAGTCACTCGGAAAGCCTCCACGGTGTCAATGACACCTTGAAGCTGGTGGCTCCGTCGATTTACCGCAAGCCATGAAAAAGCCCGTCGGTACGGCCGAAGTGGTATTGGCGCCTGGCCAGGTCAGCTTTGCGACGCGGCCGACGCGCCTGCGCACCTTGCTCGGCTCCTGCGTGGCGATCACCTTTTGGCACCCGCAACGGCTGATCGGCGGCATGTGTCACTTCATGCTGCCGGGGCGCGTGCGCGACCATCAGCCCCTGGACGGCCGATATGCCGACGAAGCCCTGGAACTGCTGCTGCGCCACGCCGAGATCAATGGTACGCATGCACAGGATTACCAGGTCAAGTTGTTCGGCGGCGGCAAGATGTTTCCCCAGCTGCGCCGCCTGCCGACGCAGGACGTGGCCAGCCTGAATATTCGCGCGGCGCTGGCCCTGGCCGAGCGCTATCACCTGCACCTGACGGCCCAGGACATGGGCAGTACCGGTTACCGCACGATCATGTTCGACCTGTGGAACGGCAACGTCTGGGTCCGGCACCAACCAATGGGAACAATTCAACAAGATGCCTACCAAAAAAATCAGTGTGCTGCTCGTCGATGATTCGGCCGTGGTGCGCCAGGTACTGCTGGCGATTCTCAGCGATACGCCGGATATCCACGTCATGGGCGCCGCCTCCGACCCGATTTTCGCCATGGATAAACTCGCCCGGGAATGGCCGGATGTTATCGTGCTGGACGTGGAAATGCCGCGCATGGACGGCATCACCTTTCTCAAGAAAATCATGAGCGAACGGCCGACGCCGGTGGTGATCTGTTCCTCGTTGACCCAGAAAGGCGCGGAAACCTCCCTGCAGGCGCTGTCGGCGGGCGCGGTGGAAATCATCACCAAGCCCACTACCGGGTTGAAGAGTTTCCTGATCGAGTCGGCGGCCGAGCTGGTGGCCGCGATCCGCGCCGCAGCGAACTCCAACGTCAGGAACCTGGGCAAGCGCAGCGCCAGCCCGGCGCCGGCACTGGCCCCGGCCAGCAAGCTCACCGCGGATGCGATCCTGCCTGCCGCCAATGGCCATGCCATGGCACAGACCACCGAGCGTATCGTCGCCATCGGCACGTCCACCGGCGGTACCCAAGCGTTGGAGGCGGTTTTGACGGCACTGCCGAGGGTGTGTCCCGGCATGGTGATCGTGCAGCACATGCCGGAAAAGTTCACCGCCTCGTTTGCCGAGCGCCTCAACAGCGTATGCGAGATCGAGGTGCGCGAAGCGCGCAACAACGACCGCATCCTGCCGGGCCTGGCCCTGATCGCGCCGGGTGGCAAGCACCTGATGGTGACCCGCAGCGGCGCCTATTATCACGCCCAGGTCATTGATGGGCCCTTGGTCAACCGGCACCGGCCATCCGTGGATGTGCTGTTTCGCTCGGTGGCCAAGTTCGCCGGCAGGAACGCCACCGGCATCATCATGACCGGCATGGGAGACGACGGCGCGCGCGGGCTCAAGGAGATGCTCGAGGCCGGAGCCGCCACGGTGGCCCAGGACGAGGCCAGTTGCGTGGTGTTCGGCATGCCCAAGGAGGCCATCAAGCTGAATGCCGCCCAGCGCATCATGGCGCTGGAGGATATCCATCAGGCGATCTTGTATAAGTGAAATAGAGCGCGGGCCTGTGTTCACTGTCCTTTGCTCTGCGCCAGAATCCGCGCCGTATCCCGCGCCGGCGGCAGCCCGAAGACGCGCGCATAGTCGCGGCTGAACTGGGTCGCGCTTTCATACCCCACTTCGAACGCGGCCTTGGTCACGCTGCTCGCACTGGCCAGCATCAACGTGCGCGCGTTTAACAGGCGCACGCGTTTCTGGTACTGCAACGGGCTCAAGTTGGTCACCGCCTTGAAGTGCCGGTGAAACGCCGAAACACTCATCGCCGCCTTCTGTGCCAAGGCCTCCACCCGGATCGGTTCGGCATAGTCCCGGCGTATCCACTGGATCGCCTGGCTGACCCGCGCCATGGCGGTATCCGGCGCGGCGATTTCCCGCAGCATCCAACCATGGGGGCCTTGCAGCACGTGGTAGAGAATTTCCCGCTCATACACCGGCGCCAAGGCCGCGATTGCCACCGGATCGCCCATCAGGCGCAGCATGCGCACCCAGGCGTCCATCAACGCAGGCGTCACCGCCGCCACTGAAAACCCCGCGTCCTGTTCGCCGCGACCGCTTGGCGCGGGCAGGTCATTGAGCAAGGTGGTGAGCACCGCCGGGTCCAGGGTCAGACTGACCGCCAGGTAGGGTTCGCCCGTACTTGCCGGGTTGACCACGCCCACGGCGGGCAACTCGATGGACATCACAAAATACGTCGCCGGGTCGTAGTGCAACGTGCGGTCGCCCACGGTCAGTGATTTGCTGCCCTGCAGGATCAGGTTGATCATCGGGTCATACACCGCCGCGAGCATATGCTCTGGAATCTCGCCCTGGACCATCGCCACTCGCGGGATACCGGTCTCGGTGCGGCGGTTTTCGGCCCTGGCGGCCAGGGCACGCAGTTCGATCAATTGAGTATTCATGCTGGCCATGCTGTGCCTTCCTGCAGACCTTGCGCAAGCAAAAAGCAGAAACAGGCAGGATTGGAGTAGGAACGGCTGCGTCAGGGGGTAGGGCGATGGCTATTGTGGTGACTCAGCTTTTCAACAGTGGAGCAAGCCATGAGCGTTATCGTGATTACCGGAGGCAGCCGTGGCATCGGCGCCAGTACCGCCGAACTGTGTGGCCGCCAAGGTCACGGCGTGATCCTCACTTACAACCGCAACCCCGAGGCCGCACGTGCGGTGGTCCAGCGCATCGAATCGGCCGGCGGCAAGGCGGCGGCGTTGCAGCTGGATGTCAGCGCTACCGGTACATTCGCAGCGTTCCGTGACGCCGTGGTGCAGACCCTGCGTACCACTTGGGGTGCAAACACCCTGGGCGGGCTGGTCAACAATGCCGGCTATGGCCTGTTCAACCCGCTTGAAAGCGTGACCGAAGCGCAATTCGACGGCCTGTTCAACGTCCATCTCAAGGGCCCGTTCTTCCTCACCCAGACCCTGCTGCCGCTGCTGGAAGAACACGCCAGCATCGTCAACCTCACCAGCGCCACCACCCGCGTCGCTACCGCCGGTGTGGCGCCATATGCCGCCTTCAAGGGCGGCCTCGACGTACTCACCCGCTACATGGCCAAGGAATTCGGTGAGCGCCGTATCCGTGCCAACGCGGTGTCACCCGGCGCCATCCGCACCGAACTGGGCGGTGGCTTGAACGATGAGTTCGAAGCGCTGCTGGCCGGGCAAACCGCCCTGGGCCGTGTAGGCGAACCGGAAGACGTGGCACGGGTTATCGCCATGCTGCTGTCGGAAGAAGGCCGTTGGATCAATGCCCAGACAATTGAGGTCGCGGGCGGCTACATCATTTGAATCGCGAGGCTACCGCATGCTTGATCATCTCTTTCTTTCAGTCAGTGACATCCCGCGTTCCGTGGGTTTCTACACCGCCACGCTGACGCCCCTGGGCATCACCGCTCGCCATGACTTCGATGGCAAGGACGGGCCTGCCGGTCACCCGGATCTCAAAGGGTTCGGTGCCCATGGCCGCATGTTTTTCTGGCTGCGTGAAGGTGTGGTCGAAGGCCGCGCGGTGCATGTGGGGTTCGTCGCCAACAGCCGTGCCGAGGTGGAGGCCGCCTACGCCGCCGCCCTGGCCCATGGCGCCCGCGATAACGGTGCACCCGGCGCCCGCTTGCACTACGACCCCGACTACTACGCCGCCAACGTACTGGACCCGGACGGGTACAGCCTCGAATTCGTCTACAAGAACTGGCAGCACAGCCTATGAAAACCCTGATGATCTACGGCGCCACCGGCTATACCGGACGCATGGCCGCCGAACACGCCAAAGCCCTGGGCCTGGCCCTGGTGATCGCCGGGCGCAATGCCGAACGACTGGCGCCGCTCGCGGCCCAACTCGAGGTGCAATACCGCGTCTTCACCGCGCAGGCACCCACCGCTGAGGCCCTGGACGGTATCGATGTGCTGCTCAATGTCGCCGGGCCCTTCGCCCACACGGCGGGCACCTTGATGCAGGCCTGTATCAAGGCCGGGGTCGACTACCTGGATATCACCGCCGAGATCAACGTCTATCGCTTGGCCGAGCAACTCGGCAGCGACGCCGCCGCAGCCGGCGTCATGTTGCTGCCCGGTGTCGGCTGGGACGTCGTGCCCACCGACTGTCTGGCCATGCATGTCGCCCAGCGCGTGCGGCAGCCCCAATCGTTGCGCATCGCCCTGCAAGTGCCGGGCTCGATGTCTCGAGGCTCGGCGCTGAGTGTGGGCGAAATCATCGGCGCGGGCGTTATGGCAAGGGTCGACGGCCAACTGATCGCGACCCCGGACGCACAGCCCCAGCTATTGGACTTCGGCGATGGCCCGGTGCTGTGCGTGCCGCTGTCCTTCGGCGACCTGGTGACCGCCTGGCATTCCACCGCGATCGCGGATATCGCGATGTTCGTGCACATCAGTGGCGACGCCTTCCCCGACGGTGACCTGTCACAACTGCCCGACGGCCCCACGCAGGTCGAGCGTGACGCCCATCGCGCCCGCGCCATCGCCGAAGTGACCGGCGCGGATGGCAGCGTGGCGCGCTCGGTGATCGAGACCGTCAATGGCTACAGCTACACGCCTCTCGCCGCTGTGGAAGCCGCGCGGCGGGTGCTTGGCGGTGAGCGCCGCAGCGGCTTTGAAAGCCCTGCACACCTGTTTGGCGTGGGCTTTGCCCAGACGATTGCAGGTACCCGCATCGTCGATTTTTAACCTTCAGGCAGTGCTGGTGGTGGGGCTAGACCTTGAACCTGGCCGCGTCCTTGATCGGCGGCAGGCCAAACAGTCGTGCGTATTCGCGGCTGAACTGCGAGGCGCTTTCATAGCCCACCTGGAACGCGATAGACGCTGCATCCAGGCTGTCGAACAGCAGCAACCAGCGCGCCCGCAACAGGCGCAAGTGCTTCTGGTACTGAATCGGCGTCATTGCGGTAGCCGCCTTGAAGTGCCGATAGAACGCCGCGACGCTCATGTCGGTCATGGCCGCCAGCGGTTCCACGCGAAAGGGTTCGGTGTAGTGCTCTCGAATCCACGCGGTGGCTCGCCGGATCTGCGCCAGGCGCCCATCGGGGCGGGCCATTTGCACCAGGGTTGAGCGCAGCGGGCCCTGCAATACACGAAATACAATCTCCCGTTCGATCAGGGGGGCCAGCACAGCCGCTTCGCTGGGCCGATCCATCAGGCGCAGCATGCGCAGCCAGGCGTCCAGCAATTCGTCGGTGGCCTGCAACGCCGCGAACCGTTGCGCGCCCAGACTTTCTTCGGGGGGGACTTCATCCGCCAGCACGGCCGCGATCACCGTAGGCTCCAGGGTCAGGCTGAGTGCCAGGTAGGGCAGGCCGGGTGCGCCGGCGTGGACCTGGCCGGTGGCGGGTACCTCCACCGGCACCACAAAATAGCTGGACGGCCCGTACGTCGAGACCTGATCGCCAATCGAGAGGGTTTTCGAGCCTTGCAGCACCAGGTGCACCATCGGCGGGTACAACTGATCGGCACAGGCTTCGGCCTGGACCATCGCTACGCGCGGCAGGCCGGTATCGGTCCAGGTGTTTTCTGCGCGCATCACCAGACGGCGCAGTTCATTCAGGTTGTCGTTCATGGCGCTGACCATGAGCCCTGGCAGAAGGTAAAGCAAGCCACGTGCGAAGAATAGGCAAGCATGGAAGAGAAACCGGCAACCGCCGTTTCAGGCCTTGCCCGAATACTGGGGATCAGCACTATCACTCAACCTGGGAAAACAGCTATGACACTCAATGGAAAAATCGCAGTCGTGACTGGCGCCTCTAAAGGCATTGGTGCCGGCATCGCCAAGGCCCTGGCAGCAGCAGGGGCGACGGTGGTGGTCAATTACGCCAACAGCAAACCTGACGCCGATGCGGTGGTCGCCCATATCCACGCCCACGGTGGCACTGCGTTCGGCGTGCGCGCCGACATGAGCCAGGCTGCCGATGTGACACGCCTGTTCGACACGGTGCGCAGCGAATACGGCAGGCTCGACATCCTGGTCAACAACGCGGGCGTGGCGGTGTTCCAGATGATTGAAGACCTGACCGAAGAGGCCTTTCACAAGCAGTTCAACCTCAATGTACTGGGCTACTTGCTGGCGGTACGTGAGGCGGTCAAGTTGCTGGGGCAGGGCGGCAGTATCATCAATATCAGCTCGATCCTCAGTACCGATCCGTACCTGGCCTCCAGCGTCTATTCGGCCACCAAGGGGGCGGTGGATACCCTGACGTTTGCCCTGGCCCGTGAGTTGGGACCGCGCGGTATTCGCGTCAATTCGATCCTGCCCGGCCATACCCATACGCCTGCCACCGATGGCAACTTCGCCGGCGAATTTGGTCAGTCGCTGATTGCCGGCACGCCGCTGGGGCGTTTCGGCGAGCCCGAGGACATTGCACCGCTGGCCGTATTCCTGGCCTCCGAGGCGGCGCATTGGGTCACAGGTGAGTCGATCCGTGCCTCGGGCGGCGTACGTGGCGTGGGCTACTGACGACCACTGATCCGCAGCCGCACAACCCCGATTGAATTTTCCCCATGCCCGCAGGCTCTGCATTCTAGACGCGTGTGCTGTTGAGCGCGCTTGCGGGGCCTCCTTGTCGGGAGGCCTGGTTGGATCGGACTTTGCGGAAACTGCCATCATGACGCTTCTCACAGCGCTGTCGGGCCAGCCGGCCTCCATCACCCAACCGGGTCAGTACCAGTGGTTGTACCAACACCTGTATGGCGAAACCCCTGGCGCTGAAGAGGTTGCGCGGGAGTTTCTGCGCACGCACTTGGCGCAGGTGCGCGACGCGCCCAGTGAGTTGCCGCAGATGCCTGAACAACTGCCGGCCTGGATCGAACAGCGCTGTGCCGACGTGGCCCAGGCCTATGCCGATTACCTGGAACAACGCCAGCAAGGCCGGCCACGTCGTTATTTCCAGAACAAGGCCCATGCGCTGTATTTCCTGCAGCGCGTGGCGCCGACCAAACAGGTCGACGGGGCCTGGCTCAATGGCCTGCTGCGCTATTGGCACGACCCGCGTTTCGACGGCCTGCTCACCACCTACCTGGAAGAGCTGGGTGACGGCGAAGCGGCGCAAAATCATGTGGTGATCTATCGCAAGTTACTCAGCGAGCATGATGCCGACAGCGACGCCGGCCTTGAGGACAACCATTACCTGCAAGGCGCCCTGCAACTGTCGCTGGGCCTGTGCGCCGACGACTTTCTGCCGGAGATCATCGGTTTCAACCTCGGTTATGAGCAGTTGCCGTTGCACCTGCTGATCACCGCGTATGAGTTGAGCGAACTGGGCATCGACCCGTATTACTTCACCCTCCACGTCACCATCGACAATGCCAGCAGCGGCCACGCCTGCAAGGCCGCGCAGTCGGTGTTGAACCTGCTGCCGCTGGGGGAGGGCAGGGAGGACTTCTATCGCCGGGTGGCCGAGGGGTATCGCCTGAATGACCTCGGCCCGGGGACCAGCGCGGTTATCCACGACTTCAACCTGAATGACGAAGTGGTTGCCATGCTTGAACGCAAGCGCACGTTCGGCCAGCACATGCATTCGGATTACTGCCGCTTCGACGGCAAGACCGTCAACCAATGGCTGGCGCGGCCGGGGCAGATCGGCATCTTTCTGCAGGCCCTGGAAGACAAGGGCTGGATCAAGCGCAACCAGGATCCGGCCGAGAGTCGCTTCTGGCAATTGATCGAAGGCGCGGGCGCGGCGATGTTCGGCGTGTTCAGCGGCTATGAGAAACAGCTGCTGCGCGACTGGATCGCGGGTGACTGGATCAGCGCTCAACGTGTGGCGCCCGTGCGGCCCGGGTGCGGCAGCCGCTTCTCCCGCGAGCAGCATCGCCCGTCCGACCCGGACACCCAGGCGCTGGTGGATTCGCTGTGGAACCTGCCCGATGAACAGCAGCTCAATGCGCTGATCCCGTGGCTGTCGGCGCAGCGTCACTGCACGCCCGCCGGGTTGTATGCCACTCGCCGCTTTATCCAACTGCGTTCGCGCCTGCGCTAAGGAAATCACCCATGTCTGCACAACAACTCGCCGACCGCGCCCTGCTGAACCTGGGCCGGGGGTTGAAGGAAAATGGCTACCGGTTCATCACGCCAACGCCCTTGACCCATGAGCGGTTTTTCCAGCGCCAGGGGAGGCCGCTGGCGAAGGACCTGCGGGACGTCTTCGGCTGGTCGCTGCCGTTTGACCGCGAGCTGTTGCCCGAGGCGTTTCGTGAGGAGCTGCAGCAGGCCGATGTGGTCGAAAAACACGAGGCGCTGTGGCGCAGTGCGGTGCGTTGGTCGAGCCTGGACGACCTGCTGTTTGCCCACTCGGCGTACCCCACCACGCAAGCGGACGCGGTGTTTTTCGGGCCTGACAGCTATCGGTTTGCCCAACTGATCGAAGCCCATATGCAACAGCGCTTCGAGCCGATCAAACGCGCCGTGGACATTGGCTGCGGCGCCGGTGTAGGCGCGTTGGTGGTCGCCCGGGCGCGGCCTGACGCCGAGGTGCTGGCGGTGGACATCAACCCGCGCGCCTTGCGCCTGACAGCGGTGAATGCCGAGCTGGCCGGGTTGGCGAACGTCACGGCGTACCACAGCGATGTGCTGGGCGGCGTCGAAGGCACGTTCGACCTGATCGTCGCCAATCCGCCCTATATGAATGACGACCGCCAGCGGGCCTACCGGCATGGCGGCGGGGCACTGGGCGAGCAACTGTCGGTGCGCATCGCCGGCGAGGCCGTTGGGCGCCTGGCCCTGGGCGGCAGCCTGGTGCTCTACACCGGCGTGGCGATTGTCGCCGGGGAGGATCCGTTCCTGGCCGCCGTCACGCCGTTGCTGGACAGCGATGCCTTTGGGTGGACCTACCGCGAACTTGACCCCGATGTGTTCGGCGAAGAGCTGGAAAAGCCCGGCTATGAGCGTGTGGAGCGGATCGCCGTGGTGGCGCTCACCGTCACCCGTTTGCGCTGACGATTAGGTTCAGGCCGCAGCTTGTGGCTGCAGGTGCAACTCGCCGTCCACCTCCTTGACCAGCCCGCTGGCGAGGAACAGCGGCGCCAGGCGCTTGTGCAACTGCGGTTCGACAAATTCCTTCACCGTCTCCAGCGCCAGCGCGCCACTCGAAGGCAACTCAGCCTTGGTGAAAGACAACCAGGCCTTTTTCAGCGCCATCAACACATCACTGCCCGCCGTGGAGGCAAAGCGGCGCTGGGTCGGTTTGCCGTCGAAGCTGAAGGTGTGCTGGAACGCGTAGCCGGTTTCGTCACCGCCGCTGGCGGTGCAGCGTATGCAGGTGCACGGGCCGTCGCCGAAAGCGCTGCGCAGGTAGCTGTTGAAGTCCACCACGGGTTTGAGTGACAGGCGCTTATCCACCTCGAACAGGTCCCCGGTCATTTTTTCGTCAGTGTTCAACGTGCAGTTCCTCACAGTGTGCGGCAGTTTTTTCAAAGCGCGGCACGATACCAGCCGCGCGCTGTTTTAGGGGTATTTGCATAACAATAGACCCAGATATTCTTTTGCTGTCTAAAAAACCGCGGCTACGCTCCATCACCTTCTCGAAAACGCGGCAGATTCCCCATGACGTTCAAGCGTTCCTCCCTGACCCTCCTGGCCGCGTCCCTCGCCGCCGCCAGCGTGTTGCTCAGCCCCGGTGCCCAGGCCGAAGGCAAGATCAGCATCGCCCAGCAATTCGGCATCGGCTACCTGATCCTCGATGTGGTGCGCGACCAGCACCTGATCGAAAAACACGGCAAGGCCCAGGGCCTGGACATCCAGGTGGAATGGAACAGCATTTCCGGCGCCACCGCCATGAACGAATCGCTGCTGGCCGGCGCCCTGGATGTGGTGTCCGCCGGTGTGCCGCCGATGCTCACCCTGTGGGACCGTACCAAGGGCAAGCAGAACGTCAAGGCCATCGCCTCCTTGGGCTCGATGCCCAACTACCTGCTGACCAACAACCCCAACGTGAAGACCCTCAAGGACTTCAGCGAGAAGGACCGCATCGCCGTGCCTGCCGCCGGGGTGGGTTTCCAGTCGCGCACCTTGCAGATCGAAACCGCCAGGCAGTTCGGCGATGCCCACTACAAGAAATTCGATGACATCTCCATCAGCCTGGCCCACCCCGACGCCACCGCCGCGTTGATTGCCGGTGGTTCGGAGATCAACGCGCACTTCTCCAGTCCGCCGTTCCAGTACCAGGAGCTGCTGAGCCCCAGCGTGCACAAGGTGCTCAGTTCCTACGACATCCTCGGCGGTCCGGCGACGTTCAACGTGCTCTACACCACGCAGAAAATCCACGACGAAAACCCCAAGACCTACCAGGCGTTCTACGCCGCGCTGGCCGAAGCCGAGCAGATCATCAAGGCCGACAAACCGGCAGCGGCCAAGGCGTATATCCGTGTAGAACAGTCAAAGCTGCCGTTGGACCTGGTGGAAAAAATCGTCCAGGACCCGGAAATCGACTTCACCATCGTGCCGCAGCGTACCTTCATCTACGCCGAGAAATTGCAGGAACTGGGCGTACTGAAAAACAAGGCGGCGAGCTGGAAGGACTACTTCTTCGAAGAGGCCCATGGCGGTAACGGCAGCTGACCTGTAAACCGCCCCTCCCACATTTGGATCTCCACAATGCCTATACCGCATTCAAGCTGCGCTTGATCCAGTCATACAAGTCATTCCCCTCGCTCGACAACTCACTGTTGGCTCGCCGGCACAGGTAGTACTGGCGGCCATCATTGACCTCCAGATCAAACAGCTTCACCAGCTCGCCATTGGCCACATGGGGCGCTACCAGCGGCGCGCGCAGCAACGCGCAGCCCAGGCCGGTGAGGGTGGCGGTGAGTGCCAGTTGGCCGTCTTCGAGCAGCAAGCCATTCAGCGCCGTGGTGTCGACCTCGGCTGCCTCGAACCATTGGCCCCAGGTGCCGCGTTCTTCATCGTGCAGCAACGGCAGTTCGCTCAAGGCCTGGGGCGTGTCGATGGGGCCGTGTTGGGCGAGAAAGCTGCGGCTGCAATAGGGGGTCACCGCGCCGGAGATCAGGGGTTCGCTGTGATAGCCCGGCCAGTGCCCGGTGCCGAAGCGAATCGACAGGTCGGCGGCATCGCTGGGGTAGCTGCGGTGGTTGGCGTAGGTCACGTTGATGTCCAGCGCCGGGTGGTCTTTGAGGAAGTTCTCCAGGCGCGGGATAAACAGGTTGATGCCAAACAGCGGGATCAGGCTGATGGTCACCTGGCGGGTGGCGCTTTTCTCGCGCACATGTTCGGTGGCGCTGCGCAGCACGGCAAAGGCCGAGCGGATGGCACGGTAATACTCGCGCCCTTCATCGGTCAGCACCAGGTTGCGGCCCTGGCGCAGGGTCAGCGGCTGCCGCAGGAAGTCTTCCAGCAGGTGCAGTTGATGGCTGATGGCAGAGGCGGACACGTCCAGCTCGCGTGCGGCAGCATTCACCCCGCCATGGCGCGCAAACGCTTCGAACGTCCGCACGGCACGCAGGGGAGGGTCATTGGCTAACTGTTCTGATTTATTCATGTATTGAATTAAACACCAAGTTTTAGCCCAAATAAAGAGCCATAAGTGCCGTATTTGCGGCACAAATACCCTGTCATTGCTTTGGCATAACCCTATAACTTTCTGATATTTGATAAAAACAGAATAGATGCTTAGTGTGCCGCCCTTGTACGCACTGAGGTCGACGGTCTTCATGGATGGGTTTATCCAACAACTGCTCAACGGCTTGATGACGGGCAGTCTCTACGCGCTGGTGGCCCTGGGGTACACCATGGTCTACGGCATCCTGCGCATCATCAACTTCGCCCACGGCGATGTGCTGATGATCGGTGCGCTCGTGGGCTTGTCGATGATTCGCCTGTTGCAGGCGACTTGGCCGGCGTTGCCACCGCTGCTGGTGTTGCTGACGGCCACCCTGGTCGCCATGGCATTTTGTGCGGCGCTGGCGGTGGTGATCGAGCGCGTCGCTTATCGCCGGTTGCGTCACGCGCCGCGCCTGGCGCCGTTGATCAGCGGCATCGGGGTGTCGCTGCTTTTGCAAACCATCGCGATGCTGGTCTGGACCCGTAACCCGCAAATGTTCCCGCAACTGCTGCCGCTGGAACCCATCGAAGTACTGCCCGGGGTCTCCGCGCACCCGGCTGTCACCAACGCCACGGCCCTCACCACCATCGCCATTGCGCTGTCAGTGATGGTCGCGCTGCTGGTGCTGGTCGAGCGCACGCGCTTTGGCCGGGCCATGCGTGCCGTGGCGGAAAACCCCCAGGTCGCGAGCCTGATGGGCATCAACCCGAATCGGGTCATCGTGCTCACCTTCGCCATCGGCGGCGCCCTGGCGGCATTGGCCGGGGTAATGATGGCCAGCAACTACGGCAGCGCGCATTTCTACATGGGCTTCCTGCCGGGGATCAAAGCCTTCACCGCCGCGGTGCTGGGCGGTATCGGCAACCTCAAGGGCGCCATGCTCGGCGGCCTGTTGCTGGGGCTGATCGAAGCCCTGGGCACCGGCTACCTGGGCGCCGCCACCAACGGGGTGTTCGGCAGCAATTATCAGGATGTGTTTGCCTTTATCGTGCTGATCGCGGTGCTGGTGTTCCGTCCTTCCGGGCTGTTGGGCGAACGTCTGGCGATCCGCGCATGATCAACCCACTCACTGCCAATCAACGCGCCAGCCTGGGCCTGCTGCTGTTTGCCGTGGCCCTGGTGCTGGCACCGTGGATCGTCGGCCACGCCGGTGGCAACACCTGGGTGCGGACCCTGGATTTTGCCCTGCTGTACATCATGCTCGCCCTTGGCCTGAACATCGTGGTCGGTTATGCGGGGCTGCTGGACATGGGTTTCATCGCGTTCTACGCGGTGGGCGCCTACCTGGCCGCGTTGCTGTCGTCGCCCCATCTGCTGCAACAGTTTCCAGCCCTGGCGGCGTTGCTGCCGGCGGGCATGCACACCTCGATCTGGTTGATCCTGCCCCTGGGCGCCTTGCTCGCGGCGGGATGCGGTGTGGTGTTGGGTGCGCCGACCTTGCGCCTGCGCGGCGACTACCTGGCCATCGTCACCCTGGGCTTTGGCGAGATCATCCGTATCCTGCTGCGCAACCTCGACCGCCCGGTGAATATCACCAATGGCCCCAAAGGCATCGCCCAGGTCGATCCGGTGAACCTGCTCGGCGTGAACCTGGGCCGTACCCAGGAACTGTTCGGCCTGCGCCTGCCGTCGGTGTACCTCTATTACTACCTGTTCGCCGCGCTGGTGGTGCTGATTCTGTTTGCCTGCATTCGCCTGGAGCACTCGCGCATCGGCCGTGCCTGGGTGGCGATCCGCGAGGACGAAGAAGCGGCCCAGGCCATGGGCGTGAACACCGTGCGCCTCAAGTTGCTGGCGTTTGCAATAGGCGCCGCGTTCGGCGGGGTGAGCGGCGCGCTGTTCGCCTCGTTCCAGGGCTTTGTCTCGCCGGAATCGTTCACCCTCAACGAGTCCATTGCGGTGCTGGCGATGGTGGTGCTCGGCGGCATGGGCCATATCCCGGGGGTGATCCTTGGCTGCGTACTGCTGGCGGCATTGCCTGAAGCGTTGCGCGCGAGCATGGGCCCGTTGCAGCAGGCGTTGTTCGGCCAAGTGCTGGTGGACCCGGAAATCATCCGCCAGCTGTTCTACGGCCTCGCGTTGATCCTGGCGATGCTCTATCGACCCGCCGGGCTGTGGCCCAAAGGAGTGGCACGATGAACGCACCTCTGCTGCAGATTGACCGGGTCAACAAACACTTCGGGGGCGTGGCGGCGTTGACCGATGTGAGCCTGAGTATCCAGGCCGGCGAAATCTACGGGCTGATCGGCCCCAACGGCGCGGGCAAGACCACCTTCTTCAATGTCATGACCGGCCTCTATACCCCGGATTCCGGGCGCTTCCAGCTCGATGGCCGGGAGTACCGGCCGACCAGCGTGCATCAGGTGGCCGAAGCCGGCATTGCCCGCACGTTTCAGAATATCCGCTTGTTCAATGCCATGAGCGCCCTGGAAAACGTCATGGTCGGGCGCCATGTGCGCACCCGCAATGGCCTGTGGGCCGCCTTGAGCCGGCATCGTCGTGCTCGCGATGAGGAAGCCCAAACCCGTGCCCACGCCCATCGCCTGCTGGCGTATGTCGGGCTGGCGGGGTTCGCCCATTATCGCGCCGACAGCTTGAGCTACGGCCATCAGCGCCGCCTGGAAATCGCCCGCGCATTGGCCACCGAACCGCGCCTGCTGGCCCTGGATGAGCCGGCGGCGGGTATGAATGCCAGTGAAAAAGTGCAGTTGCGCGGCCTGCTGGAAAAGATCCGCGACGACGGCCATACCCTGCTGTTGATCGAGCACGACGTGAAGCTGGTGATGGGCGTATGCGACCGCATCAGCGTGCTCGATTACGGCCAAGTCATCGCCGTAGGGCCACCCGTCGAAGTGCGCCAGCACCCGGCAGTGATCCAGGCCTACCTGGGAGCCAGTGCCCATGTCTGAAGCCTTGTTGAACGTCGAGGGTTTGCAGGTGCGCTACGGCGCCATCGAGGCGGTCAAATCCCTGGATTTGCACATTGCCGAGGGTGAGCGCGTCACGCTGATCGGTGCCAACGGTGCGGGCAAGACCTCCAGCCTCAAGGCGCTGACGGGTCTGCTGCCGGCCAGTCAGGGTGCAATCCGCTTTGCCGGGCGCTCGATCCTCGGCCAGGCGCCGGACCAGTTGCTGCGCCAGGGCATCGCCATGGTCCCGGAAGGGCGCGGGATTTTTGCGCGCATGAGCGTGCTGGAGAACCTTCAGTCCGGTGCGTTTTTGCGCCGTGACAACGAGCAGGTGCAGCGCGAAATGCGCCAGCTGTTCGAACACTTCCCGCGCCTGGAAGAGCGCCTGCAGCAGTCCGCCGGCCTGCTCTCGGGCGGTGAGCAACAGATGCTCGCCCTGGCCCGTGCGCTGCTGTCACGCCCGCGTTTGCTGATCCTCGATGAGCCGTCCATGGGCCTGGCGCCGATCATGGTGGAAAAAATCTTCCAGGTGATCGACGACGTGTGTCGCCAGGGCATGACCCTGCTGTTGGTGGAACAGAACGCACGGCTGGCCCTGCAAGTGACCGACCGCGCCTATGTGATGGACACCGGCCGCATCAGCCTCAGCGGGCCCTCCGCAGATTTGCTTGAACACCCCGAGGTGCGCAGCGCCTACCTCGGTGAATAACGGCTCGATGAAAAAACACCCATGACGCTACCGGACGCCCGGCGTGTTCCGACCCGCCCGAAAAGAAACAGGAACGACTGATGAAGACTTTCAACAAAACCGCACTGATTGGCCTGGCCCTGAGCAGCCTGGCGAGCGCCATGGCCCAGGCCGACCAGACCGTGCTGATCGGCCTGGCCGGTCCCTTGACCGGGCCCTCGGCCCGGATTGGTAAAGACCTGGAAAATGGCGCGCAACTGGCCATCGACCAGGCTAACGCCAAGCACCCGACAATCAATGGTGAGGCGGTGACCTTCAAGCTGGTGTCCGAAGACGACCAGTCCGACCCGCGCACCGCCGTGACCGTTGCCCAACGCCTGGTGGATGAGGGCGTGGTCGGCGTGGTCGGCCACTGGAACACCGGCACCAGCATCCCGGCGGCGCGGGTCTACCACGACGCCGGTATCGCCCAGGTGGCGCCAGTCGCTACCGGGCATGCCTACACCCAGCAGGGCTTCGACACCAGCTTTCGCATCATGGGCCACGACGACGATGGCGGCCAGGTGGCCGGCCGCTATGCGTTGAACACCTTGAAAGCCCAGCGTATTGCCGTGATCGACGACCGCACCGCATTCGGCCAGGGCCTGGCGGACCAGTTCGTCAAATCCATCGAGGCCGGGGGTGCCAAGGTGGTTGCCCGCGAATACGTGGACGACAAGACCATCGACTTCAGTGCCGTGCTGACCAATATCCGTAGCCAGAACCCTGACCTGATCTTCTTCGGCGGCGTCGACGCCCAGGCTGCACCGCTGGCCCGGCGTATCAAGCAGTTGGGGATCAAGGCACCGCTGATGGGCGCCGGTGGGTTTGTCAGCCAGACTTTCCTGCAGCTGGCGCAGAACGAAGGCGAGGGCGTGATTGCCTTGGAGCCGGGCCTGGCGATTGCGCAGATGCCGGGTGGCAAGGCGTTCGAACAGGCCTATAAGGAACGCTACAAAACCGCGATCGAACTGCATGCACCGTTTGCCTATGACGGCGTTGGTGTGTTGGTGGCGGCCATCGAGAAGGCCGGATCCACCGACCCACAGAAGTACCTGCCGGTGCTGCGCGCCATCAGCTATCCGGGCGTGACTGGCACGATTGCGTTCGATGCCGAGGGCAACTTGAAGCAACCGTCGTTCACCGTTTACCAGGTCAAGGCCAATCAATGGCAGCCGGTGAGTGTGGCGGGCGGCCAATAAACCCACCCCCTCTGCAGGTGCGAGCTGGCTCGCTCCTGCAAGGGTCAATGGAGAGATGCAATGAGCAAACTGGAAGGTGAACTGGGCATCCTTGCCCGGCGCCGGATCGAGGCGGAAATCATCAAGCCCATCTACGAGATCCTCAAGCGCGAGCAGGGCAAGGACTTTGCCGCCGCCGTGATCGGCGAAGCCGTGGGCAATGCGGCGATCCAGGCCGGCAAGCATTTTGCCGCACTGGAAGAGCAGGGCGCCGACCTCAAGAGCTTTGTGGAGTTGCAAGTGCTGTGGGAGAAGGATGACGCGCTCAATGTCGAGATCATCGCCAGCGATGCCGAGCACTATGACTACGACGTCAAGCGCTGCCGCTACGCCGAGATGTACCACGAGATGGGCCTGGGCGAGATCGGCCACTTGCTGTCGTGCAACCGCGACGAGCTGTTTATCGTCGGCTACAACCCGAACATCGAACTGACCCGCACCCAGACCATCATGGGCGGCGCGCACCACTGCGACTTCCGTTATCGGGCCAAACCCCATGAGTAACCTGGCACGGGTCAACGGCGAACGCCTGTGGGCTTCGTTGATGGAGATGGCGCAGATCGGTGCCACCGAAAAGGGCGGTGTGTCGCGCCTGGCATTGACCGACGAGGACCGGCGTGGCCGCGATCTGTTCGTGCACTGGTGCACTGCGGCCGGTTGCACGGTACGGGTGGACGCCATGGGCAATATATTTGCGCGTCGCGCCGGGCGCCATGACCACCTGGCACCGGTGATGACCGGCTCCCACGGCGATTCCCAACCCTTCGGCGGCAAGTACGACGGCATCTATGGCGTACTCGCCGGAGTGGAAGTGCTGCGCACCCTGAACGACCTGGGGATTGAAACCGACCGGCCCATCGAAGTGGTCAACTGGACCAACGAAGAGGGCTCGCGCTTTGCCCCGGCGATGATTTCCTCCGGCGTCTACGCTGGCGTGTTTGACCTGGAATACGGGTTGTCCCGTGTGGACAAGGCCGGCGTGACCATCGGCCAGGCCTTGCAGCAGATCGGCTATGCCGGCCCCCACCCGGTGGGTGGCCAGGCGGTGCATGCCGCCTTTGAACTGCATATCGAACAAGGCCCGATCCTTGAAGCCCAGGGCATCACCATTGGCGTGGTCACCGGTGCCCAGGGCCAGCGTTGGTACGAAGTCGAATTGAGCGGGCGCAGCGCCCATGCCGGCACCACCCCGATGGACCATCGCCTGGATGCGCTGCTCGGTTTTGCCCGTGTGGTCGAGGCCGTGAATGGGCTGGGCCTGGAGCAGGGCGCGGAAGGACGGGCCACGGTGGGCATGGCGAATATCTTTCCCAACTCGCGCAACGTGGTGCCGGGACGGGTGTTTTTTAGCGTGGAATTCCGGCACCCGGACGAGGCCGTGCTGGCACGCCAGGACCAGCAATTGCGCGACGCCGTGGCGCACATCGCCGAAGGCATCGGCTTGCAGCACAGCGTTAAGCAGATCTTCCAGTACGCACCGATTGCCTTCGACAGCGATTGTGTAGAGGTGGTACGCGCGTCCGCCGAGGCGTTGGGCTACAGCCATCGGCCGATGATCTCCGGCGCCGGGCACGACGCCTGCTACCTGAACCAGGTGGCGCCGACCGCGATGATCTTCGTACCGTGCGTGGACGGGCTGAGCCATAACGAAGCGGAGGAGATCTCCCCCGAGTGGTCGACGGCAGGGGCGGATGTGTTGCTCCAGGCCATCCTGGCCAAGGCTGGGATCTGAAGGTACATACAAGTCTGATGTGGGGGGAGCAAACTCCCTCTAGACGCGCTACGTCGAAGAGGTAGGGGGCCCTCCCACAGTGATTCTTCATCGTCGGTGAGGTCAGCGGAAGAACTCACCGGGCGTGGCATCGAACTGCTGTCGAAACGAGTTGATAAACGCCGACGTGGACTCATAGCCACAGTTCAACGCCACATCCGTCACCCGCTCGCCTTGCTCCAGGGCGGGCAGGGCGCTCAATAACCTTAAACGCTGGCGCCAGGCTCGAAATGTCAGGCCGGTGTCCTTCAAAAACAGGCGGCTCAGCGTCTTTTCGCTGACCCCCAGTTTCTCGCTCCAGTGTCCCAGGGTAGTTTGCTGTTCCGGGCGCAGGCTCAAGCTGCGGTAGATCTGTCGCAACCTTGGGTCATGGGGCAATGGCAGCATCAAGTCGACCTTGGGCGCTGCGGCGAGTTGATCGAGCACTACCTGGACCAGGCGCCCATCCGGGCCATCCTCGGCATATTCCACCGGCAGCTCGCTGAAGCTGCGGATCAACTCGCGCAGCAGGCTGCTCACCTCCAGCACCTGGCAGCGTTCGGCGGCCCAGGCGGTGACGCTGCAATCGAGGTACAGGCTGCGCATCTCGGTGTGGGGCGAGCTGTACACCCGATGCGGCACGCCCGCGGGGATCCACACCGCCCGCTGGGGCGGCGCGACGAAGCGGCCGGCGCTGGTCTGGATCTCCAGCACCCCGGAAATGGCGTAGGACAATTGCACCCACGGGTGGCTGTGCCGGCGGGTCAGGGCGCGGTTGGGCAGCGATTCGGTGCGCCCATACACCGGCCGTGGCAGGCTGGAAAGCCCAGGCACACTGCGGCGTACGGTATTGGCATGTCCTTTAGGCGGCATTTAATGGCTCATTGGCGTTAGTCGGTAACAAGGCGTTACGTTAGAGTCGCCATGACGCTCTTGGCAACCCCCGGAAGATTCGCTTATGACTCGCCCCCGTTTTCTGCCCGACAACTTCACCCTGACCTTGATCGCCACGGTGATCCTCGCCTCCCTGCTGCCCGCCAGCGGCCAGACCGCCGTGGCCTTCGGCTGGGTCACCAACCTGGCCATCGCGCTGTTGTTCTTTTTGCACGGCGCCAAGCTGTCGCGCCAGGCCATCGTCGCCGGCGCGGGCCATTGGCGTCTGCACCTGCTGGTGTTCAGCCTGACTTTTGTACTGTTCCCGCTGCTGGGCCTTGCGCTCAAGCCGGTGTTGTCGCCGCTGATCGGCAAGGACCTGTACATGGGCATGCTCTACCTCTGCGCCTTGCCGGCCACGGTGCAGTCGGCGATTGCCTTTACTTCGCTGGCACGGGGCAATATCCCGGCGGCGATCTGCAGCGCGGCGGCCTCCAGCCTGTTCGGCATCTTCCTCACGCCGTTGCTGGTGACGCTGTTGCTCAATGTGCACGGCGAGGGCAGCTCCACCGTCGATGCGATCCTGAAAATCAGCGTGCAACTGCTGCTGCCGTTTATCGCCGGGCAGATCGCCCGCCGCTGGATCGGCGCATGGGTGGGGCGCAATAAAGCCTGGCTGAAGTTCGTCGACCAGGGTTCGATCCTGCTGGTGGTGTACGGCGCGTTCAGCGAAGCGGTCAACGAAGGCATCTGGCACCAGATCCCGCTGTGGGAGCTGGGCGGCCTGGTGGTGGCCTGCTGCGTGTTGCTGGCCTTGGTGCTGGTGGCGTCCACCCTGTTGGGCAAGGCTTTTGGCTTTAATCAGGAAGATCGCATCACCATCCTGTTCTGCGGCTCGAAGAAGAGCCTGGCCACGGGTGTGCCGATGGCCCAGGTGCTGTTCGCCGGGGCGAGCATGGGCGTGCTGATTTTGCCCTTGATGCTGTTTCACCAGATCCAGTTGATGGTCTGTGCGGCGTTGGCGCAGCGTTATGCCAAGCGGCCGGAGAGCATTCCGGAGTTGATGGCGCAGGTGGATCCTTAACCGTTTGTTGCGCTAAGGCGAATAACCTCAAGTTAGTGCCTTTGCTGACGACTTACTTCCTAATAGCCCAGGAAGGAGTATCAGCATGCGTATCAACGGTTTTTCGGCAGCTACCTGTCTCCTTTGCCTTTGGGCAAGCACCTGCGGCGCGGCCCAGCCGGCGGGTCAAGGCACCATCAGTTTCACGGGCAGCATTGTCGAACCCTTGTGTGCGACAAATGCGCACAGCGGTGCCCGGATGGACGTGACAGGTTGCCCGAGCGCCAGCCGTGGCAATCGGTTCGATGTCCGCAGTATGGCGCCGGTCGCCAGCGTCAACGGGGCCAGTCTGCGGCTGGTGGCGGACAGCGGCAGCGGGCGTTATTACGACCAGACGTACCTGTTGGTGGACAGCCTCGGCAAGCCGATCCAGTCAGGCAACTACGTGGTCACCATGACGGCACCGTGACAAAACTGAGGGTATTTTGAGGGGGATGAACGTCAACAGACGGCCGATAAACCTATAGAATGCCAGGCGGCGGCGCTTGTCCTGGGTGGCCGCTTGATCATCGCCAGAGTACCTCGCCCTTCAATGAGCATTTCAGCCGCAACCCCCCAAGCCAACTGGCAACCGGTCATCGCCCTGGCGCTGGCCGCGTTTGTGTTCAATACCACTGAATTCGTCCCCGTCGGGCTGCTCAGCGCTATTGGCGCCAGCTTCGATATGCCCGTGTCCAGCGTCGGCCTGATGCTCACCATCTATGCCTGGATCGTGTCCCTGACCTCGCTGCCGGTGATGCTGCTGACGCGTAACGTCGAGCGACGCAAGCTGCTGATCGTGCTGTTCTGCCTGTTTATCGCCAGCCATATCCTTTCCAGCGTGGCCACCAGTTTCGGCCTGTTGATGGTCAGTCGCGTCGGCATTGCCTTGTCCCATGCGCTGTTCTGGTCGATCACCGCGTCCCTGGCGGTACGCCTGGCGCCGGAAGGCAAGCAGGTGCAAGCCCTCGGCCTGCTCGCCACCGGTACGTCCCTGGCGATGGTGCTGGGTATTCCCCTGGGGCGTCTGCTCGGCGAAGCCATGGGTTGGCGCACCACGTTCCTGGTGATCGGCGCGTTCGCCGCCGCCCTGGTGTTCTGGCTGGCGCGCACCTTGCCGTTGCTGCCGAGCCAGAACTCCGGCTCCCTGCGCAGCCTGCCACTGCTGTTCAAGCGTCCGGCGCTGGTGGCGTTGTATGTGCTCACGGCGATGACCGTGACCGCGCAATTCACCGCCTACAGCTACATCGAACCTTTCGTCGAAGGCGTGGCCGGCATGAGCGGCAGCGCGGTGACCCTGATCCTGCTGGTGTTCGGCGGCGCGGGCATCATCGGCTCGCTGCTGTTCAGCCTGGTGCACCGCTTCAACCCCCACCTGTTCGTGGTCGGCGCGGTGTTTATCCTGGCCGCGTGCCTGGCGCTGATGCTGCCGTTGAGCGGCGCCGAGTCGTACCTGGTGATCCTCAGCGTGTTCTGGGGCATGGCGATCATGGGCTTCGGCCTCGCCATGCAGTCCAAGGTACTGGTGCTGGCCCCGGACGCCACCGACGTGGCCATGGCGATGTTCTCCGGTATCTACAACATCGGCATCGGCGGTGGCGCCCTGATGGGCAGTTGGGTCGGCAGCCACTTCGGCTTCGCCTGGGTCGGCGTGGCGGGCGGGTTGCTGGCGGCGCTGGCATTGATCGGGTATTGCCTGGCGATTCGCAAGTTTGGGACGGGTGTCGCGCAAAGCTGAGGCAGGAGCGAGCCTGATCGCTCCTGGCATTTATGCTCGCCAGCAAACAGTGGGCTGGCGGGCACCGGGTGTGGGGCGTCAGGCCACCGGAATCAGCGGGTCAGCCGCCGCCAGGGCGGTGGCCCGTTCGGCGGCTGGCGGGTAGATCCACACCGTGTTGATCTGCTGCTTGAGCTCCTTGGCTTCCTGGCCCACCAGCTTGAGTTGACGATCCCAGCCCTCGGTGTACACCGCGCCCCAGGCCCCGAGGTCGAGGCAGGTGACGTATTTGGGCTGGCTGTAGGTCATCGGGGCCACGCCGATCAGGTCGGCGGCGACGTTGTTGCCGGCGTAGCGGCCCAGGGCGATGGCGTGCTGGCAGGACATGCCGGCGAAGTGACCGAGGTCGTCGGTGGCGGCGTAGGCCACATCACCGGCGGCAAAGACATCGGCCTGGCCCTTCACCTTGAGGTTGCCGTCCACATGCAGGCGGCCCTGGGGGTCAAGGGTGCCGCTGACCTGTTCGGTCAGCGGGTTGGCGCGAAAGCCGATGGTCCAGATCACGGTGCTGGACTCGATGCGCTGCCCATCGGCCAGGGTCACGCCGCCGGCATCCACCGCGGCCACGGAGGTGTTCAATCGCCATTCGAGGCCCAGGTGTTGGCTGGCTTCGACGATGGACGGGCGAATGCCATCGCCCATGGATGCCCCGATCTGCGGGCCACGGTCCACCACGATCACACGGATAGTGGCGTCGTCACCCAGTGCTGCGCGCAGGCGTGCTGGCATTTCGGTGGCGGTCTCGATCCCGGTAAACCCTCCTCCGGCCACCACCACGGTGTTGCGTGCCGGGCTGTCGGGCAGGTTTTTCAAACCCTTGATATGGGCTTCGAGGCGCGTGGCGTCTTCGATCTGGTCCACATCGAACACGTGCTGGAGGCCTTCCATCTGCGGGCGACTGAGACGACTGCCGGCGGCCAGCACCAGGCGATCGTACTTGAGGGTAGTGGGGATGCCCGCCGTGTTGCGGTAGGTCACCTGCTTGCCGTGTTCATCGATGCGGTCGGCGGCGCCCTCGATGAAGTCCACGCCGACTGCCGCAAACAATGGGCCCAGCGGTGCCTGCATGGCATGCACTTCGGCCTCGTAGAAACGTGGGCGAATACGTAGCGCCGGCTGTGGGGCCAGGACGCTGATCTGCACGTCATGGCGATCATGTTTATCCAGCAGGCGCGCGGCGCTCAAGGCGCTCCAGACACCGCCGAACCCGGCGCCGATGATGAGGATGTGCTGCTTCATGGGGATGCTCCAGGGACCAGGTCGATACGATTGCTCAAGGCGCAATGCGTTACCGGCCTACTCTAAGAGCGCCGCGGTTTGGCGGGTAGGACAGAAAACCCTGAATAACTGCCAAGCGGCCTGCCGTCAGCGGGAAAAGCGCGCGCGGTAGTCGCGAGGGGAAATCGCAAGGTGGCGATGGAAGGTGTAGCGCATGCGTTCTTCATCGCCAAAGCCACACAGGTGCGCCACCTGGTCGATGTTGCGCTGGGAGTCTTCCAGCAGGCGCCGCGCCGCCTCCACGCGAAACAACTCGATGGCCTTGGCCGGGGTGCGCCCGGTTTTTTGCTTGTAGACCCGGGCGAAGTTGCGCGGGCTCATGCGGCTTTGTTCCGCCAGGCGCTCCACCGTAAGCTCGCGGTCGCTGAGGTTGTCGGCGATCCACAGGTGCAAGGCATCGAAACCGGCAGTGTCGTCGGTCTGGGCTTGCAGCAGTTGGCTGAACTGGGCCTGGCCGCCGGGCCTTTTGAGAAACACCACCAGTTCCCGCGCCACTTGCAGGGCGACGTGACGCCCGCAATCGGCCTCTACCAACGCCAGTGCAAGGTCGATGCCGGCACTCACGCCTGCCGACGTCCACACATTGCCTTGCTGGACAAAGATCGCGTCCATGTCCACATCGATGCTGGGGAACCCGCGCTTGAGCATGTCGCACATCGCCCAGTGCGTGGCAGCACGCCGGCCCTGGAGCAAGCCGGCCTGTGCCAGCAGGAAGGTGCCGCTGCACACCGAGGCCGTGCGCCGGGCCCGAGTGGAGGCGTGACGCAGCCAGTCCACCAGGTCGGTGTTGGCGGCCAGCGCCTGTTGAATGGCGGGGGCGCCGGGTACGATCAAGGTGTCCAGGGCGGCGGGGTCAAATTGCGCCAATGGCAGGGTGTCGACGCTCAATCCTTCGGCCGTTGGCATCAAGCCGCCCGCCAGGCTGGCGGTGTGCACCACATAGCCCGGCAGGCCACGCTCGACCATGGCCTTGGTGGCAGCCCAGAACACGGTCTGGGCACCGGTCAGGTCGAGCAGGCCCATTTGCGGGTAGGCCAGGAACACCAAGGTGCGCGACTGGCCGAGCGGCTGGACGGGGGTCATAGCGCCGACAACACCGCCTCGAGTTTTTCCTGATCCCGCGCAAACTGTCGAATCCCTTCCGCCAGCTTCTCCGTGGCCATCGCATCTTCATTCGACGCCCAGCGGAACTGCGCTTCGTTCATTGGCTGGCGCGCTTCGCCTTCGGTCACCGGTACCAATTTGCGTGCCAGCGTGCCCTGGTCTTCGTCGAGCTTCTGCAGCAGCTCCGGGCTGATGGTCAGGCGATCGCACCCCGCCAGCTGTTCGATCTGGCTGAGGGTGCGGAAGCTTGCGCCCATCACCACGGTGTTGATCTGGTTGGCCTTGTAGTAGTTGTAGATGCGCGTCACCGATTGCACGCCCGGGTCATCCGCGCCGGTGTAGTCCAGGCCGGTGTTCTTGCGGTACCAGTCGTAGATGCGGCCCACGAACGGTGAGATCAGGAACACCCCGGCATCGGCGCAGGCCTGGGCCTGGGCGAACGAGAACAGCAGGGTGAGGTTGGTCTGGATGCCGGCTTTTTCCAGGCGTTCGGCCGTACGGATGCCTTCCCAGGTGGAGGCGAGCTTGATCAGCACGCGGTCGCGGCGGATACCGGCCTGGTCGTACAGGGCGATCAACTGGTTGGCCTTGGCCCACAGCGCGTCTACATCGAAGGACAGGCGCGCGTCGACTTCGGTGGAAATACGCCCGGGAATGACCTTCAAAATGCCGGCACCCACTGACACCGCGAAGTGGTCGCAGGCCAGGCCGACGTCGCCCTTGGCCAGGTTGACGGCATTGCGCAGCAGCTCGGCGTATTCCGGGATCGCGGCGGCCTTGAGCAGCAACGACGGGTTGGTGGTGGCGTCCACCGGGCGCAGGCGGCTGATGGCTTCCAGGTCGCCGGTGTCGCAGACCACGGTGGTGAATTGCTTGAGTTGTTCGAGCTTGGACGTCATGAGCGGCAATCTCCAAAAAAGGTTATTGGTTGAGGGCCTGTGCGGTGTCCAGGTCGGTGATCAGGATGTCCAGGTAGCCGCCCTTGAGCGCGCCACGAATGGCCTGGACCTTGTTCAGCCCGCCGGCCAGGCCGAGCACGCGGTGGATACTGCGCAACTTGGGCAGCGCCACCGAGACCACGAATTCTTCATCTTCCTCCAGCACCGGCTTGCCCTGGGCATCGAAGTAACGCAGGCAGATATCGCCGACGGCACCGCGCTCGGCCAGCAGGCGCAGCATGTCCTCGGTGTAGTAGTTGCCACTGTTGCGCAGCAACTGCGAGGGTTCGAGGTCGCCGATGCCGACGATCGCCAGGGTGATGCTGTCAAAGCGTTGCAGCACTTCCTTGACCTCTTCCATCTGCACGATGCGCTGCTTGCTCTCCACCGATTGCTCGATGCTTTGCGACGGCAGCAGGAACGCCGGGCAGTTGAGCAGGGTGGCCAGGCGTTGGGTGAGCAAGGTAGCTTCAAACGCGCCTTTGTTGCCGACACCGCCCAACAGTTGTACCACTTCCTGGGCGCCTTGTTTGCCCGGCTGGGCATGCAGGTGGCCGACCATGGCGCGAATGGTGCTGCTCCACGACGAAATGCCGATATGGTCCTGGGGCGACAGGCTGGTCTCCAGGTAGTGGGCAGCCGCCGAGCCGATGGCTTGCTTGATGCTTTCATCGTTGCCGGGCTCGGTGGCTTCCACCACGATCACCTGGCGCACGTCGTAGCGGCGTTGCAATTGGTTTTCCAGCTCCAGGTGCAGGCCTTGCAGGCGCATCACGCTGATCTTCACCACGCCTTCCTGCAGCGCCCGGCGCAGGGCGCGGCTGATAAAGGATTGGGACAGGTCCAGCTGTGCGGAAATCTCGGACTGCTTGAGCCCGTCTTCGTAATAGAGGCTCGCGATCTTGGTGATCAGGCGCTGTTCTTCGATCTGGCTCATGAAGGCCTCAGTGATGACATCAATGCGGGTGAGGATACCAAACCCTTACGACATGATCAGGCCGCCGTCGATATTGATCGCCTGGCCGGTCAGGTAGGCCGCGTCATCCGAGGCCAGGAACGCCACCAGGCCGGCGACATCCGAGGGTTTTCCGGCCCGGCGCAGGGGGATGTTCCTGACCCATTCGGCCATCAGTTCACCCTTGCCGTAGCGTTTTTCGTCGGTGCTGAGGATCTCGCCCCACACGCGGTCGTTGTAGTCCCACATCTCGCTTTCGATGATGCCGGGGCAGAACGCGTTGACCGTGATGTTATGCCGCGCCAGTTCCAGCGCCAGGCTCTGGGTAATGCCGATCACGCCCATTTTGCTCGCGGCGTAGTGCGGGGTGTAGATAAACCCCTGGCGGCCCTGGCCGGACGAGGTGTTGATCAAGCGCCCGCTGCCTTGCTTGACCATGTATTTGGCCGCTTCCCGGCAACCCAGCCACACGCCGGTGGTGTTGACCTGCAGCACCTTGTCGAAGTCGGCGCGGGGCATCTTGTCGTAGTGGTCGATGGTGATGATGCCGGCGTTCTGTACCGACACGTCGATGCTGCCGAAGCGTGCGTGACCTTCGCGGTAGAGGGTTTCGATGTCTTCTTCGCGGGTCACGTCGATGCCCAGGGCCAGGGTGTCGACCTTGTATTCCCGGGCCAGTTGGTCGGCGGTGAACGTCACGCGCTCCAGGTCGTTGGAGGCCAGCACCAGGTTGGCACCTTCCTGGGCGAAGCGCTCGGCAATGCCGGCACCGATGCCACGGCAGGCGCCGGTGATCACGATGGTTTTACCGCTGAAACGTTGCGACATGACAAAACTCCTTACCAGCAGACAAAACCACCATCGACCAGCAGGTCGACACCGGTGCAGAAAGACGAGGCCTGGCTGACCAGGAAAATCGCCGGGCCGACCATTTCGTCCACGCTGGCCATGCGGCCCATGGGCGTGGTCTGTTCAAAGATCTTCACCTGGTCGGCGACTTCCGGGCGTGAGTTCATCGGCGTGGCGGTGTAGCCGGGGCTGATGCAGTTGACGCGCAGGCCTTTGTCGGCCCATTCCATCGCCAGGCTTTTGCTCAGGTGGATCACCCCGGCCTTGGAGGTGTTGTAGTGCGCCTGCAACAGGCCGCGGTTGACGATGCTGCCGGACATGGAGGCGATATTGACGATGGCGCCTTTGCCACGCGGCAACATCACCGCGGCCTGGGCCTGGCAACTGAGGAAAATGCCGGTGAGGTTGATGTCCAGGGTGGTTTGCCAGCGTTGCAGCTCCAGGTCTTCGGCGGCCTGGGCATTGGCAATGCCGGCGCAGTTGACGGCCACGCTGAGTGGGCCGAGTTCGTGCTCGGTGCGCGCGACCGCTGCATCCAGGGCGGCCCGCTCGGTGACGGTGCCGCTCAAGGCCAGGGCGCGCCGGCCCAGGGCCTGGATGCGTTCTACGGTGCTGGCGATGCCGGGGCTGCCCGGAAGATCAAAGCAGGCTACATCGGCACCGGCTTCAGCGAGCCCGACGGCGATAGCCTGGCCAATGCCGCTGCCGGCGCCGGTAACAAAGGCCACTTGGCCTTGAAGACTAAAAAGCTGCATGACTAACTCCGTTATTTGAAATTACAGTGAACCCCTGTGGGAGGGGGCTTGCTCCCGATAGCAGTGGTTCAGTGACAGATGCATCTGCTGACACTCCCTCATCGGGGGCAAGCCCCCTCCCACAGTTGGATCTGTGTAGGTCTTTGGTTATGCGGTAGCCATTTCCATCACCGAAACCGGGATGGCCTCGCCGCGCTCCAGAATCCCCGTCTAACAAGTTGCCTGGATAACTCCAATCTTGAAATCACACTAGATCCCCTGTGGGAGGGGGCTTGCCCTCGATAGCAGTGGTTCAGTTACAGATGCATCTGCTGACACTCCCGCATCGGGGGCAAGCCCCCTCCCACATTTGATCTCCATTGTCTGTGAGGACCGGGTTCCTAGGCGGTGGCCATTTCCATCACCGCCACCGGCGTGGCCTCACCGCGCTGCAGAATCCCCATCTGCCGTCCCCGGCTCATCACCATCACCCGGTGGGACAACCCCAGCACTTCATCCAGGTCGGAACTGACCACAATCACCGCCATGCCCTTGGCCGCCAGGTCCGCGATCACTTCATAAATCGCCGCCCGCGCACCCACGTCGATGCCGCGTGTGGGCTCATCGAGGATGAACACCTTGGGGTTGCGCGCCAGCCACTTGGCGATGATCACTTTCTGCTGGTTACCGCCGGACAGGCTGGAAATCCGCGACTGCGGCGCACCTTTCACCCCCAGTCGCGCCACCGCCGTGCGCGCGAATTCGCGCAGCGGGGCAGGGAACACCCAACCGCGTTTATCCAGCAGGTCGGTGTTGCCATAAATCAGGTTGTCTTCGATGCGATGCTCCACCACCACGCCTTGCTGCTTGCGGTCTTCCGGCACCAGCACCACGCCGGCCTGGATCGCCTCGAAGGGCGAGCGCAACTGTCGGACCTCGCCATCCAGCACCATATGGCCCCGAATATCCCGGGCCGCGCCGGCAATGGTACGCACCAGCTCGGTTCGCCCGGCACCGACCACCCCGGCAATGCCGAATACCTCGCCGGCACGCACGCTGAAGTCGATGCCGTGCAAGGCAAACTCACGGCAGCTCAACGCCTTGACCTGCAACATCACCTGCTCCTGGGGTGCCTGCAACGCAGGGAAGATCCGCTCCAGGCTGCGCCCGACCATCTGCTCCACCAACTCCCGCACCGGCACCTGGGCCGTGGCATGCAGGGCGATCTGGCGACCGTCGCGCAGCACCAGCACGCGGTCGGCGATGCGTGCGATTTCTTCCAGGCGGTGGCTGATATAGATAAACGACACACCCTCTGCCTTCAGCCGTTCCACCTGCTTGAACAGCAGCTCGGTTTCCTCGCCACCCAATGCGGCGGTGGGTTCATCGAGGATCAACAGGCTGGCCTTCAGCGTCAGCGCCTTGGCGATTTCCACCAGTTGCTGGGCCGCCACGCTCAGGCCTTCGACCTTGCGCGAGGCCGGCACCTTGAGGCCCAGGCGTTCGAGTTGGATCTGCGCCTGGGCCTCCATGTACTCGCGATCCACCCGCCCACGGCGCATGGGCAGGCGGCCGACGAAGATGTTCTCGGCGATCGACAGTTGCGGCAGCAGGCGGATTTCCTGGTGGATCAGGCCGATCCCGGCACCCAGCGCAGCCCCCGGTGAAGCCGGCGCGTAGGGCGCGCCGAGCCAGGTCATGCTGCCCCCGGCTTCCGGTTGCACCAGCCCGGCGATGATCGACGACAAGGTCGACTTGCCCGCGCCGTTCTCACCGAGCAGGGCCAATACCTCGCCGGGGCGAATGTCCACGTTGACCTGCGACAACACCTGCACCGGCCCGTAGGCCTTGCTGATATTGCGCAGGCACAGCACCGCGTCGGATCGAGCGGTGTCAACGGCTGCTGCTTGCATGACGACCTCCAAGGCTTACGGGTGCTGTTGCAGGAACGGCGCGACGTTTTCTTTAGTGGTCAGCACGGTGGGCAACAACTGCTCCTTGGGCAAGGTCTTGCCGGCTTTGAGGTCGATGGCCGAGGCCACGGCCAGGCGCCCCATTTTCTGCGTCTGCTGGGTCATGGTCGCGTTCAGCACACCGCTTTGCACGGCCTTGAGCCCGGCCACGTCACCGTCGAAACCGACCACGACCACCTTGTGATCGAGGTTGCCGACTTTCACCGCCTGGGCAGCGCCCAAGGCCATGGCGTCCGCACGACCGAAGAACACGGTGATGTTCGGGTCACGCTGGAGCAGGTCCTGGGCCACGGCGAAGCCTTTGTCCTGGGCCCATTCGGCCGGTTGCTGGGCGACGACCTTGAGGTCCGGGAAGGCTTTCAGGCCCTCCTCAAAACCCTTGGCGCGATCATTCTCGGGGGTGGTACCGATCTGGCCTTGCAGGATCGCGATGCGGCCCTTGCCGTCGGTGATCTTGCCCACGTACTCGGCCAGGGTCTTGGCGCCGGCCACGCTGTCGCTGGCGATAAAGGTGTCGCCCGGTGCGTCGGGGGCGTTGCGGTCCACGGCGATCACCGGGATGCCCGCAGCCTTGGCGGCTTTCACTGGCACACCGGCAGCAGTGGCGCCGGCCGGGATGTAGATCAGCACGTCGATCTGGCGGGTGATCAGGTCTTCGATCTGGCTGACCTGGGTGGAGGAGTTGCCCTGGGCGTCCACGGTGATCACCTTGACCCCCTTGGCTTTGCCTTCGGCTTCCACCGATTGCTTGATCTGGTTGAAGAAGTCGGCCTGCAGGTTGGCCACGGCCAGGCCGATGGTCAAATCCTTGGCCCAGGTGGTGCCGGCAGCGGTGAGGGTGGCGGCGGCGAGAGCGGTGGCCAACAGCAATTTCTTGGGGCTGAACATGTCGGTGACTCCTGGTTTTATTGTTGGAGGGTGTCAACTGTCGAACAGGTTTAACGGGCAGTGCTGGAGCGGCGTCGCAGGGTGTCGATGGTGACGGCGAGGGCGATGACCACGCCGATCACCACTTGTTGAATAAAGGGCGAGACGCCGAGCAGGTTGAGGCCATTGCGCAATACGCCAATGATCAGTACGCCCACCAGGGTGCCGCCGATGCTGCCGACGCCGCCACTGAGGCTGGCGCCGCCAATCACCACGGCGGCGATGGCGTCCAGCTCCAGGCTCAGCCCGGCACTAGGTTGCGAAGAGTCCAGGCGCGCGGCCAGGGTCACCGCGGCGATGCCGGCCAGCGCACCGCTGATGGCGTACACCCACAGGGTAATCGCCCGCACCTTGATGCCCGACAACCGCGCCACTTCCGGGCTGCCGCCCATGGCGTAGAGGTTGCGGCCACCGGCACGAAAGCGCAGGAACACCCAGGCCACCACCAGCATCACCAGGAACAGGCCCACGGTGGCCGAGAGGAAACCAAAGTGGCGCACCGTCGCGAGGCTGGTGAACCAGTCCGGGTAGCCGACGATCTGCCGGCCTTCGGTAAGGATATTCGCCAGGCCACGGGCCACCGACATCATGGTCAGCGTGGCAATAAAGGGTGGCAGCTTGGCGTAGGTGATCAACCCGCCGGAGACCAGCCCGGCGAGCATGCCGCTGGCAATCGAGATCGGAATCGCAAAGCCCAGGGGCACCGCCTGATCCTGATACAGCCAGCCGAGCATCATCATCGAGAAGGCCAGCACCGAGCCGACCGACAGGTCGATGCCGCCGATCACGATCACCGCTGTCATGCCGATCGCCAGGATGCCCAGCACCGTGACCTGATCGAGGATGTTCAGGCCATTGCGCAACGAAAAGAAGAATTCGGAACTGAAGGAGAAGACCAGCACCAGCAGCACCAGCCCGATCAACGGGCCGCCGATGTTACTGGGCAGCAGTTTGACAATACGTGGGCGGGGTGGCGGCTTGAGTTCGGCCGGGTGCTGGACAATAGCTTTGGCGTCCACAGTGTTCTCCTGAGTTATTTTTTTTGGAGTGCTTTCAGGCGTCTTGAATATTTATGCGTGCCTGACTGTTAATTCAGATTCCAGTGACACCGTGTCAAAGTCAAGCGCTTAATTTTTCTTGCATGCCTCTGATCCGGTGTTTTTGCCCGGCGCAAAGCCACGGGCTAGATGAGCCGGCGTGGGATTTTGGCCGTTTGTCCGAGGGATATTTCCGGGTTTTATTTGGTTTTTCAGCGGTTCGCTCACTTGACCTGCTAGAGGATCGGCGTCTAAATAGAAATATATTGTCACTGCTGAATAAATATTCAAAGACAGCCTTGGACACTTTCACCCCGCGTGGTCAGCCTCAAAGGAGCCGCTGCATGAATGCCTTCCAGTACGACGCCCACCAGATCAAGGAACAGGCCCGCCTGATCCGTCGCCATGTGATCCGCTTGAATGCCGACTCCCCGGCGGGCGGGCACACCGGGGCGGATCTTTCCGAGACCGACATCCTCGCCACCCTGTATTTCCGCATCCTCAACACCGGCCCGGAACGCACCGAAGACCCCGAGCGCGATATTTATATCCAGAGCAAGGGCCACGGCGTCGGCGGTTTGTACTGCTGCCTGGCGCAGGCGGGCTACATCCCCACCGAGTGGCTGCCCACCTACCAGCACTTCAACTCGCACCTGCCCGGCCACCCGGTACGCCAGAAAACCCCCGGCATCGAACTGAACACCGGCGCCCTCGGCCACGGTTTGCCGGTGGCGGTCGGGCTGGCCCTGGCGGCGAAGATGTCCGGCAGCAACAAGCGCATCTACGTGCTCACCGGCGACGGCGAACTGGCCGAAGGCTCCAACTGGGAAGCGGCGATGGCGGCGGCCAAGTACGGCCTGGATAACCTGTTTGTGATCGTCGACAAAAACAAGCTGCAGCTCGCCGGTTTGACCGCCGAGATCATGCCGCTGGACCCCCTGGACGTGAAATGGGCGGCCTTCGGCTTCCGCGTCAGCGAGTGCGACGGTAACGACGTCGACCAATTGATCGAAGCCCTGGAAAGCATGCAGACCAAGACCGGCGTGCCCCAGGTGCTGATCGCCCACACCATCAAAGGCAAGGGCGTGTCGTTTATCGAAGCCCGCCCCGAATGGCACCACCGCGTGCCCAAGGGTGATGAAATCAACGCAGCACTGGAGGAGTTGAACCATGGCGAGTGAACATTTGGCGAGCGTCATGGTGGAAGCGTTTATCGCTGCTGTCGAGGCCGGGCTGGACGTAGTGCCGGTGGTCAGCGACTCCACCTCCACGGCCAAGATCGGCCCGTTTGCCCAGCGCTTTCCCGAGCGGCTGATCAATGTGGGCATTGCCGAGCAATCCCTGGTCAGCGTCGCGGCGGGCCTGGCCCTGGGCGGCAAGATCGCCGCCACCTGCAATGCGGCGCCGTTCCTGATCTCGCGGGCCAATGAGCAGATCAAGGTGGACGTCTGCTACAACCAGGCCAATGTGAAGATGTTCGGCCTGAATGCCGGCACCAGTTATGGCCCGCTCGCCAGCACCCACCACAGCCTCGACGATATTTCGGTGATGCGCGGGTTTGGCAATGTGCAGATCTTCGCCCCGGCCGATGCCGTCGAGTGCCGGCAGATCATCGATTACGCGCTGCGCTACCACGGCCCGGTGTATATCCGTCTCGACGGCAAAGCCTTGCCCGACGTGCATGGCGCCGACTATCAGTTTGCACCCGGTCAGGTGGATATCCTGCGCCAGGGCGCCGATGTGAGCATCGTGGCCCTGGGCTCGGTGGTGCATGAAGCGGTGGAGGCGGCGGCATTGCTGGCGGAGCAGGGCATCCAGGCCCAGGTGATCAACCTGTCGTCGATCCGGCCCTTGCAGCGTGATGTATTGCTCAGCGCCTTGAGCGGCACGCGCGCCGTCATCAGTGTGGAAGAACACAATATCAATGGCGGCGTCGGCAGCCTGGTCGCCGAAGTGCTGGCCGAAGCCGGGTTGGGCATTGCCCTGGTCCGCCTGGGTATCGGCGATGGCGAGTACGCCGCCGCCGGTGCCCGCGAACCGACCCGCGCCTTGCATAACATCGACGCGGCTGGGATCGTGGCGGCTGCCACTCGGTTGCGGTGAACCCAATGAATAACAACACCCCGCTGATCCTGGCGATAGATGAAGGCACCAGCAACGCCAAGGCGGTGCTGGTCAACGAACTTGGCCAGGTGATTGCGCGCGGTTCGCGGCCCTTGAGCATCCGCCATCCCCAGGCCGGGTTTTCCGAGCAGGACCCGCTGCTGATCTGGCAAAACACGTTGGCTGCGATTGAAGAATGCCTGGCCCAGGTGGATCGTCCGATCACTGCGCTCGCGATCAGCAACCAGCGTGAATCGGTGGTGGCTTGGGATAGGCATACCGGTGAACCATTGTCGCCGTGCATCAGTTGGCAGTGCCGACGCTCTACGGCGTTGTGCACTCAACTGCATGAGCAGGGCCATGAAGCGCTGATCCTGGAGAAGACCGGGCTGGCGTTGGACCCGATGTTCTCGGCGGGCAAATTTCGCTGGATTCTCGATCACCTTGAGGATGGCCACGCCCGCGCCGCTGCCGGGGAGATCTGCCTGGGCACCGTCGACAGCTGGCTGTTGTGGCAACTCAGCGGCGGCCAGGTGTTCGCCACCGACTATTCCAACGCCGCGCGCACCCAACTGTTCAACCTGCACACCTGCGCCTGGGATCCTGAGCTGTTGGCGTTGTTCGGCATTCCGGCTGCGGCGTTGGCGCCGATCCGGCCGAGCGCCGGTTTCTTCGCCGAAACCGTCGCGTTGGGCGCCTTGCCCGCCGGTATCCCGGTGATGTCGATGATCGGCGATTCCCATGCGGCGCTGTACGGGCAGGGCGGTTTTGCGCCGGGGCTGGTCAAGGCCACCCTCGGCACCGGTTCGTCCTTGATGACGCCCATGAGCGGGCCGATTGCCTCCACCCATGGCCTGTCGACCACCCTGGCCTGGCATGACGGCAGCCAACCCACCTTCGGCATGGAAGGCAATATCGTCCATACCGGCGCTGCCGTGCAGTGGGCGTCGAAGCTGGTGGCGGGAGAATCCCTGGATGCGCTGACCGAACAGGCCGCGCAATTGCCCGATAACGGCGGCGTGTATTTTGTCCCGGCGCTGTCCGGCCTCGGCGCACCGCACTGGAAGGCCGACGCCCGTGGACTCATCTGCGGGTTGAGCGAAGCCACGTCCGGCGCGCATATCCTGCGTGCGGCGCTGGAATCCATCGGCTATCAGATTCGCGATGTGTTCGAGGCCATGCAGCAGGACATCGGCAGCCCGCTCAAGGAACTGTGGGTGGATGGCGGCGCCACGCGCAACCGCTGGCTGATGCAGTTCCTCGCCAACCTGCTGCAACGCCCGGTGGTGCGCAGCCTGTCACCGGAGGTGTCGGCATTGGGCGCCGCGCACCTGGCGGGACGGGCGTTGGGGGTGTGGGCGAATGATGCGGCGCTGGGGCAGTTGGAACGCCAGCGCGAGCGCTTTGAGCCGCAGGAGGATCCGGCGATGGCGGAGCGTTACTCAGAGTGGAAAAAGGCTTTAGCCCGCACACTCCTCTAACCGCATATGCAAACCAACTGTGGGAGGGGCTTGCCGCCGATGAGCATAGGGATCTACATAACGTTGACTCAACACTGAACGTCCGGCAGATAGGGCTGTTGTGGTGAGCGGGCTTGTCGAATCGTCGCACCGCCCCTCCCACATTGAGATCACACCCGCCTTCAAGGCCGCCAGGTCTGCACGTCCTTGGCATCCACCGCCTTGGGCAACAACCCCGCCTTGAAGAACGCATCGGCAATCTTCTGCTGCTCACCCAACTGCTCAATCGTCACCGGCTGCACCTGATAACTGCGGTGCGCATTCGCCGCTTCCACCGTGGCTGCATCCAGGTTGCCCCACAGCGGGCCGAGCACTTTGGCCGCGTCCTGCGGGTTGGTTTTTACCCAGTGGCCGGCGTTTTCAAGCTGCGCATACACCACCTTCAATACCTCCGGGTGCGCCTTGGCGTAGGGCGTGCCGGTCAGGTAGTAACGCTTGTAGCTGGCCAGCCCGGCACCGTCCGCCAGGGTGCGTGTCGGCAGTTGGCGCTGCACGCTGGTGAGGAAGGGCTCCCAGGTGACCCAGGCGTCCACCTTGTTGTTCTCGAACGCCGCGCGGCCATCGGCCGGCGACAGGTAAGCCGGCTCGATATCCGAGAATGCCAGGCCGGCCTTGGCCAGCGCGGCAATCAACAGATAGTGAGTGCCGGCGGCCTTGGTTACCGCGATCTTCTTGCCCTTCAAATCCGCTAACTGTTGGATCGGCGAGTCCTTGCGTACCACGATGGCCTGGGCCGAGGGCGAGGGCGCTTCCTGGGCGAAGTAGGTGAGTTTGGCCTGGGCGGCCTGGGCGAAGATCGGCACGGTGTCGGCCACGTCGGCGCTGATGTCCACATTGCCAACGTTCAGCGCTTCCAGCAGCGGCAGGCCGCTGGGGAACTCATGCCAGCTCACCTCGATGTTGTCGGCCTTGAGGGCTTTCTCCAGGGTGCCCTGGGTTTTCAGCAGGGTGATCAGCGTGGAGGATTTCTGGTAACCGATGCGCACGGTTTCCTGGGCGTGCGCACTGACAGCGACGGAAAAGGCCAGCAATCCTAATACAGCGGCGAGGGGACGACGGAGGGGCATGGTGGGCTCGATCTTCAGCGAAATATATCCAAGCTTAATGATCTGAAAACCATTCGATAAATACTCTTTCGATCTGAGCTTAGGGCGCTTTCATCCGCTTCGTGCCCATCAGGCATAACCATAGAATTATATGGTTCTTTCATAAAATTCAGTCGTTAATATAATCAAAATGGATTTTTTGACGCTGTCGGCCTTTCTCTTGAGCGGGCTGATCCATTCAATAGGGATACTTCGCATGGCTGCTTTTGATCACCTGACCCGTCGCCGCCTCCTGGGCCTGGCCGGCCTGACCCTGGCGAGCCTGTCGCTGCCGCGCCTGGGCTTTGCCGCCGACGCACATGCCGGCCACAACATCGCCCAGGAGCCCGCCGGCACCGGTGAGTTCATCCGCCTCGACGCGCCGCGTAAACTCAAGCTGGCGGTCAACCTCAACGCGGTGTGCCTGGCGCCGGTGGTGATCGCCCATGGGCAAGGCTTCTTCAGTAAGCACAACCTGGACGTGGAGTTGGTCAACTTCGGTAACTCCACCGAGGTCTTGCTGGAAGCCATCGCCACCGGCAAGGCCGACGCAGGCGTGGGCATGGCGCTGCGCTGGCTCAAGGCCCTGGAGCAGGGCTTTGACGTGAAGCTCACCGCCGGCACCCATGGCGGTTGCCTGCGGTTGCTCAGTGCCGCCAACGGCGGTGTGAGCAAGCTGGAAGACCTCAAGGGCAAGGCCATCGGCGTGACCGACATGGCCAGCCCGGACCGCAATTTCTTTTCGATCCTGCTGAAAAAACACGGCGTCGACCCGGTGCGCGATGTGGAGTGGCGCCTGTACCCGGCCGACCTGCTCGGCACGGCGCTGGAGCGTGGTGAAGTGCAGGCGGTGAGCGGCAGTGACCCGTTCATGTACCGCCTGATCAAGTCCGGCGTGGCGCGGGAGTTGTCCACCAACCTGGTGGAGGAATACGCCAACCTCAGTTGCTGCGTGGTCGGCGTCACCGGCAAATTGGTGCGTGAAGACAAGCGCGTGGTCGCGGCGCTGACCCAGGCGATCCTTGAGGCCCATGACTATTCCGTGCAGCACCCGGAGGACGTCGCCAAAGGCTTCCAGGCCTACGCACTGAACACCTCCACCGAAGAAGTCCAGGCGATCCTCCACGACCACACCCACGGCCACCACGCGGTCGGGGCGGCGCTGACCCAGGAGATCACCACCTACGTCACCGACCTGAAAACCGTGGAAGTGATCAGCAAAGGCACCGACCCGATCGCGTTTGCCAAGGAGATCACCGCCGATGTCTTCAACTGACGCAACCGTCCTCAACCCGCCTGTGGCGCTCAAGCTCGGGTGGCAAGGCGCGGCGGTGGTGACGGCCTGGGTGGCCGTCGCGCTGCTGATCAGTTACTGGCCCAACGCGGTGCGCAATTGGCCGATGACCCAGGGCCTGGCCAACCTCTGTGTGGGCGTGGCGGCGTTGTTCATTGTGCTGAGCCTGCTGGGGCGCAGGCTGTCGACACTCGCGCTGCGCTTGCGTACGGCCGCGCCCTGGCTGATCGCCTTGCCGGTGCTGCTGGGCCTCTGGGAATTGCTCACCGCCAAGCTTGCGCTGTTGCCGGTGCCATTCTTCGCGCCGCCCCAAGCCTTGCTCGCGGTGTACATCGAAGACTACCCACGCCTGGCCGACAGCCTGCTGCATTCGGCGCTGCTGCTGGGCTCGGGGGTGGCGCTGGGCGCGGCCACCGGGTTTGTCGCCGGTGTTGCCATTGGCTGGTCCACGCGGATCGGCTACTGGCTGCACCCGGTGCTGCGCATCCTCGGCCCGGTGCCGTCGACGGCGTTGTTGCCGCTGTGTTTTTTCCTGTTTCCGAGCAGTTGGAGTGCGAGTGTGTTTTTGATCGCCCTGGCCACCTGGTTTCCGGTCACGGTGCTTACCTGGTCCGGCGTGGCCAGCGTCGATAAAGCCTATTACGACGTGGCGCGCACCCTTGGCGCCCGGCCGGGTTTTCTTATTTTCAAGGTGGCGATTCCCGCCGCGTTGCCTCACGTCTTCGTCGGCCTGTTCATGGGCCTGGGCGCCTCATTCTCAACCTTGGTGGTGGCGGAAATGATGGGAGTCAAATCCGGCATCGGCTGGTACCTGCAATGGGCCCAGGGCTGGGCGGCCTACGCGAACATGTACGCCGCACTGCTGATCATGGCGCTGGCCTGTTCGGGGTTGATCACCGGGTTGTTCCTGGTGCGTGATCGGTTGCTGGGCTGGCAGAAAGGAGCGATGAAATGGTAGCCCTGGCACACGCGGTATCGGCTTTGGAAGGATTGGCGCTGCGCATAGAAAACCTCAGCCATGGTTTTGCGCTGGACGGCCGGCATTTGCCGGTGTTGGAGCGGGTGTCCCTGGACGTGGCGCCGGGAGAGTTTGTGGCATTGCTCGGGCCGTCGGGTTGCGGCAAGTCCACCTTGCTGCGCCTGGTGGCGGGGCTGGAGCCGGCGGACTCCGGACGGCTGTTGGCCGATGGCGAACCCATCACCGGCCCGGACCCGAGCCGTGTGGTGGTGTTCCAGGACCCCACCCTGTACCCATGGCGTCGTGTGTGGGACAACGTCGCCCTCGGCCTCGAAGCCCAAGGCCTGCTCAAGACCCATTCGGCTAAGGTCGATGAGGCCCTGCACAAGGTCGGCCTTGGCCCGTTCGCCCGTGCCTATCCCCGGCAGTTGTCCGGCGGCATGGCCCAGCGGGTGGCGTTGGCCCGTGCCCTGGTCAACCAGCCGCGTTTGCTGATCCTCGACGAACCCCTGGGCAAACTCGACTCCCTGACCCGCATCACCATGCAAAAAGAGCTGATCGACCTGTGGCAGCGCCAGGGCTACACGGCGTTGCTGGTGACCCACGATGTGGAAGAAGCCTTGCTGCTGGCCAACCGGGTGATTGTGTTCAGCGACCGCCCGGCGAAGATCCAGGCACAGTTGAGCATCGATAGGCCGTATCCACGGCACCGGGACGATCCTTACCTGGTGGACCTGCGGCGGCAGATACTGGGCCTGCTGGGGTTGGGCGAAAACTGGTAGTCAGTGGGCGTCTTTCAGCGCAATGGCCTGGGTGGTCGTACTTGAGACACCGGCACGGTCCGCCAGGTAACGCGCGGGCGGCTGGCCCACCGCCTTGCGGAACATGGTGATGAAGCCACTGGCGTTTTCATAACCCAGGTCCAGGGCCACCCGTTGCACACTTTCACCCTTGGCCAGCCGTTGCAGGGACAGGATTACATGCAACTGCCGGCGCCAGCGGCCGAAACTCAGGCCCAATTCCTCCAGCAACAGGCGCGTCATGCTGCGCTCGCTCATGCCGATGCGCACCGCCCACTGGCCGAGGGTGGCTTTGTCGGTCGGGTCGGCCAGCAGGCTGTTGGCCAGGCGGCGCAAGCGTGCGTCCTGGGGCATGGGCAGGTGCAGGGCTTCGACCGGGGCGGCGGCCAGTTCATCCAGCAAGGTGTTGATCAAGCGGCCTTGGGCGCCGGCCTCGTCATAGAATTGCGGGAAACTGACGGCCTTGCTGATCAGCTCATGCAGCAACCCGGACACGGCCAGGGTGCAGCATTGCGGCGGCAGGGCGTGGGCGGCGTCGGGGTCGATCAGCAGGCAATACACCTCGGCCTCGCCAGAGCCACGCGCCGCATGGGGCGTGCCGCCGGGAATCCACAGTGCACACTGGGGCGGCACGATCCAGATTCCCGCTTCGATTTCACAGTGGATGACCCCGCGCAGGGTGTACATCAACTGGCCCTTGCGGTGGGCGTGCTGGGCATGTTCCCAGGTGTCCGACGTGCTGGTGGCGCCCACGGCCACCACGGCGCGGGGGAACAGGTCGGCGTCCTTGGCCATCAACGGGTCGAGCAGATCAAGACGGTGGTGCTTCATGGCGGAGATCGCAGATTGGCCGGATTGCGAAACAGTCTGGCTATTCTGTGCAATGCCGTCCAGGGGTTCGAGCTTTATATTGAGATCCACTCTCATTAAGGAGCTTTGCCATGCGACTCGACAGCACAACATTCCCCGTGGTGAAAATCGTCTTCGATGCGCCGAACCAAGGCGGGCCGGAAGACGCCTTCCGGGTCTTTGAAGACCTGTTGGCACGCCAGCAATCCTTCCTGCTGCTGCACGAAAAAGCCGTGGACGAAACCCATCACGAACATTCCCATGAACAGCGCAAGCAAGCCTCGATCTGGATGAAGAAGCACCGACAAGCGCTGCGCACGTTCGTCAAGGGCATGATCCAGGTCGAGCCCAGCGCGGCCAAACGCCTGGCACTCAAACCCTTTGCGGTGATGTTCGGCAAGGCTTGGGGCTACCCGTTGCTGGTGGTGGAATCCAAGGACCAGGCCTGGGCGCTGGCGCGGGATGTGCTGGATGAGCGGGTGTCGGATGTGGCGCATTTTTGAACGGACGCGACCCGACTCTCTCTGTGGTGAGCGGGCTTGCCCGCGCTGGGCTGCGCAGCGGCCCCAAAACCAGGCGCTTAGGCGTGCCTGATACACCGCATTCGTCTTCATCAGGGGCGCTTCGCACCCCAACGCGGGCAAGCCCGCTCGCCACAGGGGCAGGCCTTTCTCGCCGGTCGGGGGCTGGCCAAGCTGCGTTATCACTTGGCATTGCAACTGTTGCTGATCCTGGTTTATCTGGTGGTGGCCGAGCGGGTGGTAGAGATTGTGTGGGGCTTGCGCGCCCATTGAAGTATCCTCCGCACCCCGCTTTCCACCGATTCAAAGACAGATGACAGGACAAGACATGCAGGCGCTGCTGGAGTCGATCCTCGACGAAGTGCGCCCCCTGATCGGCCTCGGCAAAGTCGCCGACTACATTCCCGCGCTGGCCGATGTACCGGCCAACCAACTGGGCATCGCGGTGTACGGCAATGACGGCTCGGCCTACCGCGCCGGTGACGCCGATACGCTGTTCTCGGTGCAGAGCATTTCCAAGGTGTTCAGCCTGGTGCAGGCCATTGACCATGGCGGTGAAACCATCTGGGAACGCCTGGGCCACGAGCCTTCGGGGCAGCCATTCAACTCGTTGGTGCAACTGGAATTCGAACGCGGCCGCCCGCGTAACCCCTTCATCAATGCTGGCGCGCTGGTGATCTGCGACATCAACCAATCACGCTTTGCCGTGCCGATCCTGTCGATGCGCGACTTCGTGCGGCGCCTGTCGGGCAACCCGCAGATCCTGGTCAACAGCGTGGTCGCCGACTCCGAAGCCCAGCACGGCGCACGCAACGCGGCCATGGCCTACCTGATGAAATCCTTCGGCAACTTCCACAACGATGTGGACGCGGTGCTGCACAGCTACTTCAACTACTGCGCCTTGCAGATGAGCTGCCTGGACCTGGCCAAGGCGTTCAGCTTCCTCGCCAACGAGGGCACCAGTGCCCACAGCGGCGAACAGATCCTCACCGCGCGGCAGACCAAGCAAGTCAACTCGATCATGGCCACCAGCGGGCTGTATGACGAGGCGGGCAACTTTGCCTACCGCGTGGGCTTGCCGGGCAAGAGCGGTGTGGGCGGCGGCATTGTCGCGGTGGTGCCGGGGCAGTTTACGGTGTGCGTGTGGTCGCCGGAATTGAACGCGGCGGGCAACTCGCTGGCGGGGATCAAGGCGTTGGAGTTGTTGAGTGAGCGGATTGGGTGGTCGGTGTTTTGAGATCGTTCCCACGCGCGTGGGAACGATCATCTGAGTCATGCTGCTGGATGGGCGTCATCCAATGCTTTGTCCACCAACAATTGCACACCTTCCAGCATTCGGCAGATGCCCAACGCCACATTGCGTTGTGCGCCGTCGATTTCAAAGGCCAGGTGCGTGGCGATATCGGTGATGGAGGATAGATCCTGGGAGGCGTTGACCAGCAGGGTTTCCGTGCCTAGGTCGGGGCGCACGGTGAAGAGTTTTTCTGGGGGATTGGGGCTGTCTTTGATCATGGTGAAGCTCCTTTGTAAATGGGGCTGCCACGATTCGCGGTCAATCGAAGAGGGTGGCAGCTGTACGCGGGTTGACCGACCGGCCCAAAGAACAAAACCGGCATACCCTAAGGTATCCCGCGTACAGCTGCCGCGACACGATACATCAGACGTAAAAAAACGCCTAAGCTCGGGGTTGGCGCAGTTGCTCTTTGAAGTCGGACGGTCAAATCCGGTCGCTGAATGGGCAGCGACGGCACAGAGGTTAGTCAGCCAAGTTCCGAGCGACAACCTGAAACAGTCGTGGGATAAGTCCTAGGGAACTCATGGTCAGACGCCACAAACGCCTATTCAGCGTCCTTTTTTGCGCGTCTTCGACCCCGGCAAAATCATGCCCACCTCTTGCTGGTAGCGCCGATACCGCTCACCAAACAACGCCACCAGGTCCTTTTCTTCAAAGCAGGCGCCAATGAAGAGGTAAACCGTCATCCCTGTCGCAAACAACAGGTGCCCGGCCGTCATGTACGGCGTTGCCCAAAAAGCGATCAGGAAACCCAGGTACAGCGGGTGACGCACGATCCTGTAAAACAGCGGTGTCCTGAATACTGGCGCCTGTGGTGTGGTTTTGCGCCAACGGTCGATGGCCTGCTTGAGCCCGAACAGTTCGAAGTGGTCGATCAAAAAAGTTGTCAGTAAAGCGATGCCCCAGCCCAGCCAGAACAGGCCAATCAGCAGGGTCTTGGCCCACGTCGTTTCAACCTTCCAGACGGTGAGCGGCATCGGTTGCCACAGCCAGAACATCAGCATCAGCACCAGGCTGCTGAGCAGCACATACGTGGAGCGTTCAACGGAGGTCGGAATGACTGCCACCAGCCACTGTTTGAAGCCTTTGCGCGCCATGGCCGTGTGCTGGACGCCGAACAGCAGGATCAATGCGCAGTTGATCAGCACGGCGGCTGGCCACGCGAGGAGGGGCCCATCGTTGATGTTCTTCGGCACCGCCACGCTGCCGACGAAGCCGATCAAATACAAACAGGTGAACAGGAACGCCAAATAGCAGCAGGTGCTGTACACCAGCCCGATGACACGGGCGGTGCGAGTGTTGTCGAGTTGCATGAGCATGCCTTTCCCACAGGATGAATAGACCGCAAACCCGCAGGTCAGCCAGTCCATGGCTAAGCCTAGCGGGTTTTGCGTACCAAAGGACCTGTGAGGGATAACGGTTTTCGGCGCCCCTGCAATTAGGACTCAGCTGATATTGAGCCGATCCAACAAGCTGTACCAAGCCACCCCCGCACCAATGTAAAACCGCTGCAATCCGTGCATCGGCAAGCGCTGCAGCGGCGTGACCGGGTAGGCAAATTCAGCCTGGCTGTCGCACAACCGCCCGGCCAGTTGCTGCCCCAGGCTGGTACACAATGCGATGCCGCGGCCATTGCAGCCCAGCGCCAAGGTCAGCCCCGGTGCCGGTTCGTGGACATGGGGCATGAAGTCCCGTGTGATTGCGATACGCCCGGCCCAGCGGTACTCAAATTCCAGCGGGCCCAATTGCGGAAAGAGCAGCGCCAGGGAGCGCTCCAGGTGGGCAAAATCGGCCGGTGACGTGGGGTCGTTGAACAGCCCGCGTCCGCCCATCAGTAAGCGCCCATGACTGTCTTTGCGAAAGTACAGCAGCAGCCGTTGTGCGGTGGACACGGTTTCCTGTCCCGGCAAGATGCTCTCTGCCGCACGCCCACGCAGCGGTTTGGTGGCGACGATAAAACTGTTCGCCGCGAGGATGCTCTGTGCCATGCCCGGCCATAGGTTGCCGCTGTAGCCATTGGTGGCCAGCACCACTTGATCGGCCATCACCTGCGCACCGCCAGCGGTCTGCAGTTGCCACCCCGGGCCCTGGCGCTGTAACCCTGTCACTGCACTGTGACCATGAATGCGAACACCCGCCGCCAACGCCGCGCCGACCAGCCCACGGGCATACGCCAGCGGCTGAATCGCCCCGGCGCGGCCATCCAGCCAGCCGCCGGCGAATGCCTCGCTGCCCATGCGCGATGCCACCGCCGCCGCATCCAGGCGCTGCACCGGCACGCCGCGCCGCGCCCATTGCTCGGCTCGCGCATGCAGGCCGGCCACGCCCTTTTGCGTGTACGACACCTGCATCCAGCCTTTGCGCACCGGCGCGCAATCAATGCCGTGCCTGTCGATCAACGTGAACACCAGGTCCGCCGAGTTCGACACTGTCGAGATCAACGGCTCGGCCTGCTCCGGCCCGTACATCTGCACCAGTTGCTCCGGGTCGTACTTGAGCGTCGGGTTGACCTGCCCGCCATTGCGTCCCGATGCGCCCCAGCCGGGCTCATTGGCTTCCAGCACGCACACGCTGACCCCGCGCTCGGCCAGATGCAGGGCTGTCGACAGGCCGGTATACCCCGCGCCGACAATCGCCACATCCACTTTCACCGACTCACCCAGCGCAGGCGTCGGCACCACGGAGGGCGCCGTCGCCGACCACAATGATTTCATGACAGGCTCCGCGTGTTGCCGGTGGGGTGCAGCACGCGCCGCAGGAAGTCCTGGGTACGTGCATGCTGTGGATCGCCCAGCACCTGCTCGGCCGGGCCGCTCTCGACGATGTAGCCGCCATGCAGGAAGCACACGCGGTCGGCGACTTCGCGGGCAAAGCCCATTTCGTGGGTGACCACGATCATGGTCATGCCTTCGTCGGCCAGGGTGCGCATTACCGCCAGGACATCGCCCACCAGTTCCGGGTCGAGGGCCGAGGTGGGTTCGTCGAACAGCATGGCTTCAGGTTTCATCGCCAGGGCGCGGGCGATGGCCACGCGTTGCTGCTGGCCGCCGGAGAGCTGTTCGGGGTAGGCGTCGGCCTTGGCGCTCAGGCCCACCTTGTCCAGCAACACCAGGGCCTCTTCGCGGGCCTGCTTGAGCGGTTCGCCTTTGACATACACCGGACCTTCCATCACGTTTTCCAGCACGGTGCGGTGGGGGAACAGGTTGAAGCGCTGAAACACCATGCCCATGCGGCTGCGCAGCGCGTGCACGGTTTTGCTGCCGCGTTGCACGGTTTCGCCGAACACGTTGATGTGGCCGCCATCGTAGGCTTCCAGCGCGTTGATGCAGCGCAGCAGGGTGGATTTGCCCGAGCCCGAGGGGCCGATCAGGCACACCACTTCGCCCTTGGCCACGTCGAGGTCAACGCCGTGCAGGACGCGGTGGCTGCCGTAATGTTTTTGCAACTGACGAATCTCGATCATGCTTTTTTCCTCCGCCCCAGGTGCTGCTCCATACGACGCAGGCCATACACCAGCGGCAGGCTCATCAGCAGGTAGAGCAGGGCGACCAGGGTGTAGACGGTCATGTTCTGGAAGGTCGACGAGGCGATCAGTTGGCCTTGGCGGGTCATCTCGGCGACGGTGATGGTGGACACCAGGGACGAATCCTTGAGCATCATCACCAGGGTGTTGCCGTAGGGCGGCAGGGCGATGCGAAATGCCTGGGGCAGGATCACCCGGCGCATCATCAGGGCCGAGCGCATGCCCAGGGCTTCGGCGGCTTCACGCTGGCCCTGTTCCACGGCAATGATGCCGGTGCGGAAGTTCTCGGCCTGGTATGCCGAGTAGGCGATGCCCATGCCGATCACCCCGGCGTAGAACGCCGTGAGGTGCACGCCCATGTCCGGTAGCACGAAGTAGATGTAGAACAGCTGCACGATGATCGGCAGGCCACGGATCACGTTGATGATGGTGCTGGCCACCCACGACAGCGTGCGAATCGGCGACAGCTTGAGCAGCGCCAGCACCAGGCCGATTGCACTGCTGAGCAGGAACGACAGCACGGTGATCTGGATCGTCACCCAGGCGCCCTGCAGCAGAATCGGCAGGAAGTCCCGGGCGTTTTGCAGGAACTCGGCCGGGTTCATGGGCGCACCTGGGTATCAAGTCCCCACTTCTTGAGGATGCTGTCCAGGGTGCCGTCGGCCTTGATGCCGGCGATGGCGGTGTTCAGGCGCCCGAGGGTTTGCGCATCGCCTTTGCGTACCACCAGGCAGACTTCGCCGACGTTGGTGGGCTGGTAGTCGGGGGCGAGCTTCACGCCTTTGAACAGCTTCTGGCGAATCTGGTAGGCCACCACCGGCTGGTCGCCGACCGCCGCCTTGATGCGCCCCAGGGACAGGTCGCGGACCATCTCGCCGATGGAGTCGTAGGTGCGAATCTCCTTGAAGATCCCCAGCTTGTTCAGTTGGTCGTAGAACACCGTGCCGGCCTGTACGCCGACCACCTGATCCTTGAGCGGCGTGAGGTCGGGGTAGGCGGCGCTGTCGTCGGCATTGATGATCAGGCCCTCACCGTAGGCGTACACCGGGGCGCTGAAGTCGACGACCTTGGTGCGCTCTTCGGTCTTGAGCATGCCGGCGGAAATGAAGTCGAGCTTGCCGGAGGTGAGGGAGGGGATCAGCGCAGCGAAGTTGGTCTGTTCGATCTGGCTGGTGAAGCCGCCGGCCTTGCCCACGGCCTCGGCGACGTCGACCATCACGCCCTGGATGCTGTTGGTCTTGATATCGAGGAAGGTGAACGGCGACCCACTGGCGGTTGCACCGACTTTGTACGTGGACGCACTTTCTGCGTGCGCGGCGCTGACGCAGAGTGTGGCGCACACACCGAAGGCAAGGCGGCGAAACAAGGGCGAAAGACTGTTCATCGGGCTACTCCAGAAGGAAAACGGAAAGTCAGTACCGCGAGCGGTTACCGATGAAATCGCAAGCTCTGTGCCATTTCGATTCAAATAAATCGAATTACGTTATATAAAATCGACAAAATGAACCATTCGTATCGATATGCGATATTTAATGGTCTATTTTTGTGATTTGGAGTAGTAATATCGCCACGCCTGACCTACTTGACCGCGAGTCCGCCATGTCCGAAGAACGCAACAGTCTGCACAACCAATCCCTGGAAAAAGGCCTGTCGGTGCTCAAGGCATTCAGCGCCCAGCGCCGCAGCATGAGCCTTGCAGAGGTGGCCGAGGCCGCTGGCATGACCAAAAGCTCGGCCCAGCGCATGGTGTTTACCCTTGAAAGCCTGGGTTACCTTCGGAAACACTCCCGCACACGGCATTACCAACTCACCCCCCGGGTGCTGGAGTTGGGGTTCAGCTACCTGGATGCGCATTCATTGATCGAGGTGGCCAACCCGTTTCTGTCGGAACTGACCCGGCTGACCGGCGAGACCTCGTGCCTGACCGAGCCGGCGGGCTACGACATGACCTATATCGCGCGCTTTGTCAGCGCGGGTTTTGTACCGGTGCATATGCCGATCGGCTCGCGGGTGCCGATGTACTGTACGGCGTCGGGGAGGGCGTATCTGAGTGCATTGCCGCAGGAGGAGGCGTTGGCGCTGATCGAGCACAGCCAGCGGGTGGCACACACCAGCCAGACGTTGACGGACGTGGCGGGCATTCTGGAATCGTTGCAGCAGGTGCGCGAGCAGGGCTATGCGGTGAATGCCCAGGAGCTGTTCCTCGGCGACATGACCATCGGCGCGCCGGTGCTGGGCGCCAATGGCCGGCCGGTGGCGGCGGTGCATGTGGTGGCGCCCACCAGTCGGTGGAGCAGGGCGGATGCGGAGAAGCAGTTGGCGCCGGCGTTGTTGCAGTGTTCAAGGGCGTTGAGCAATTCGGCGCGCAACCTGGAGTAACCCGCTCTCAAGAACACAGCAAATCCAATGTGGGAGCGGGCTTGCTCGCGAATGCGGTGTATCAGTCGCCAGATGCAGTG